>CALMNY010000329.1 GCA_937872125.1 uncultured Candidatus Competibacteraceae bacterium
ATCCGCGAGGGTGGTCGCACCGTCGGCGCCGGCGTCGTCGCCAAGATCATCGAGTAGTTCCCGGTTTGGCGGGTTTGGAGTCCGTAAGAATGATTCCTGCCCGCCCACTCATTACAGGCCAGTAGCTCAATTGGCAGAGCAGCGGTCTCCAAAACCGCAGGTTGGGGGTTCGAGACCCTCCTGGCCTGCCATCTTCCCGATGGCAGATTCCGATCTCGCCCACTCGTTCCGGCGGCGTGAATCTGCCCCGGATCGTGTAAAACCAAAATCCGCATGAATTCGACCAAACCCGAACCCCAAGCCCCTAATCGCGCTGATACGTACAAGCTGCTCACCGCTGGCGCCATCACCCTGATCGCGCTGGTCGCTTTTTACGTCTTCGCGGATCATTCCCTGCTGGTGCGCGTCATTGGCTTGCTGGCGGCGGCGGGTGCGGCGGTGGCCATCGCCCTGAAAACCGAACGAGGCGCGGAAACCCTGGAATTCATGCAGGGCGCCCGCACCGAACTGCGCAAGGTGGTCTGGCCAACGCGCGCCGAAACCACGCAAACCACGCTGATCGTAATCGCCATGGTTGTCATCATGGGCCTGCTGCTGTGGCTGCTGGACGTGCTGCTGCTCTGGCTGGTTCGACTGATCACCGGCTAGCGGAGTAGTAGCATGGCGATGCGGTGGTATGTGGTGCAGGCCTATTCCGGCTTCGAACAACACGTTAAGCGTTCCCTGCTGGAACGGATCAATCGCGAGGGACTGAAAGACCGGTTCGGCCAAGTGTTGGTGCCCACCGAGGAAGTGGTGGAAATGCGCGATGGCCAGAAGCGCAAAAGTGACCGCAAATTCTTCCCTGGTTACGTGCTGGTGCAAATGGAGATGGATAACGACACCTGGCATCTGGTCCGCAACGTGCCCAAGGTGCTCGGCTTCATCGGCGGCACCAGCGACAAGCCGGCGCCGATTTCGGAAAAGGAAGCCCAGGCCATCCTGCAACGGGTTCAGGACGGGGTGGACAAACCCCGGCCCAAGGTACTCTACGAACCCGGCGAGATGGTGCGCATCACTGAAGGCCCGTTCAATGACTTTGAGGGCGTGGTTGAGGAAGTCAACTACGAGAAAAACCGGCTGCGCGTGGGAGTCATTATCTTTGGCCGCACCACGCCGATGGAACTGGAATTCAGCAAGGTTGACAAAGTATCCCACTGACCGGCGTCTGCCGGTCGCCTTTCTCGCCGTCCAGTAGTGGACGGCTCATTCGGGGAGCCGCCAGGCGTTCGCACCCGTCAGGAGTCACCATGGCAAAGAAAGTTACCGCCTACGTTAAATTGCAGGTCGCGGCCGCCAAGGCCAATCCCAGTCCGCCGGTCGGCCCCGCGCTGGGCCAGCACGGCGTGAACATCATGGAATTCTGTAAGACCTTTAACGCCCAGACCCAGCATCTGGAGCCGGGACTGCCGATTCCGGTGGTGATCACGGTCTACAGCGACCGCAGTTTCACCTTCATCATGAAGACCCCGCCGGCTTCGGTACTGCTGAAGAAGGCGCTGGGCCTCGCGAGTGGCAGTTCCAACCCGAACACCAAGAAGGTGGGCACCGTTACCCGCGCCCAACTGGAAGAAATCGCTAAGACTAAATCGCCTGATCTGACCGCCGCCAGCCTTGACGCTGCGGTGCGCACCATCGCTGGCAGCGCCCGCTCGATGGGTCTCAACGTGGAAGGAGTGTGAGTCATGGCCAAGCGTTCCAAACGGATGCAGGCGATCCGCGCCAAGCTGGTTCCGGGCAAGTTTTATCCCATCGAGGAAGCGCTGGGGCTGCTCAAGGAACTGTCCGGCGTCAAATTCCGCGAATCGGTGGATGCCGCGGTTAACCTAGGCGTAGACCCGCGCAAATCCGACCAGGTGGTGCGCAGCGCTACAGTGTTGCCTCATGGTACTGGCAAGACCGTGCGGGTTGCGGTATTCGCCCAAGGTGCCAACGCAGAAGCGGCCAAGGCCGCCGGCGCCGACGTGGTCGGATTCGAGGATCTGGCCGAGTCGGTCAAGGCCGGCAATCTGGATTTTGACGTGGTCATCGCCGCGCCCGACGCGATGCGGGTGGTCGGCCAGTTGGGCAAGATTCTCGGCCCGCGCGGGCTGATGCCCAACCCCAAGGTCGGCACCGTGACCCCCGACGTGGTGGGTGCGATCCGCAACGCCAAGGCCGGTCAGGTCCGCTACCGTACCGACAAGGCCGGCATCATCCACTGCACCATCGGCAAGGTGGACTTCGCCTCGAACCAGTTGCAGGAAAACCTGCAAGCACTGCTGCACGATTTGCAGAAGATCAAGCCTGCGACCTCCAAGGGGGTCTACATTCGCCGCGTGACCGTCTCCACCACCATGGGTCCGGGTCTGGCGGTGGATCAGGCTACGTTATCGTTCTAATGAGTTTAACGTCCCTGGCGTCAGGCCGGGGACCCAACGAACTTTGGGCCGGTCGGATTTCCCGACCCGCGTCAAAGACCGCGGGCGCCGTAAGGCTTAATCGCCGCCGGTTCGCCGGAGCAGCCCGCGCAGACGGCAAGGCCCTTCGGGATGATTCCTGGTCAGGCCGCCGTTTTCATACTCCACCCGGTGGAGGAAAAACCGCGAGGTAACGCAATGAGTCTCAATCTGGCGGAAAAACAGGCTGTGGTGACCGAAGTCGCCAAGGTGGCTGCCAGTGCGCACTCCGCAGTTGCCGCCGAGTATCGGGGTCTGAGCGTAACTCAGATCACCCACCTGCGCGTGAAAGCGCGGGAAACCGGCGTCTATCTGCGCGTCGTCAAGAACACCCTGGCGCGGCGCGCCGTGCAGGGGACCGAGTTCGAGTGCCTGCAATCGAGTTTGGTGGGACCGCTGATTCTGGCGTTCTCCCAGCAGGATCCAGGCGCGGCGGCGCGGTTGTTCAAGGAATTTCTCAAGGAAAAAGCCAACGACAAACTGGTCGTCAAGGCCCTGGCCGTCGGCGGACAGGCATTTCCAGCCAGCGAGCTGGATCGTCTGGCCAGCCTGCCGACCCGCGATGAAGCGATCAGCCTGCTGATGGCCACCCTGCGGGCGCCGCTCGACAAGTTCGCGCGGACCCTCAACGAAATTCCGGGCAAACTGGTGCGCACCTTCGACGCCATCCGGCAGCAGAAAGAAGAAGCTGCCTTGAGCGTTTCGGCCCAGCCCGATTGATCAAAAGTTTGATAGCGTCCCTATCAGGAGTGAATTTGCAATGGCCGTTTCGAAAGAAGACATTCTGGAAACCATCGCCGGCATGACCGTGATGGAAATCGTGGATCTGATTTCCGCGATGGAAGCGAAGTTTGGCGTCACCGCGGCTGCCGCCGTGGCGGCCGCCCCGGTCGCCGTGGCCGCCGCCCCGGTCGAGGAAAAGACCGAGTTCGACGTGGTGATGACCAGCTTCGGCGAGAAGAAGGTCGAAGTGATCAAGGTGGTGCGCGCCCTGACCGGCCTGGGGCTGAAGGAAGCCAAGGACGCGGTGGAAGGCGTACCCTCCACCATCAAGGAAGGCATTCCCAAGGCTGAGGCCGAAGACGTCAAGAAGAAGCTGGAAGACGCCGGCGCCAAGGTCGAGATCAAGTAAGCATCACGGCGCCTGCCGGCCCGTAAGATTACCTTGCACGGCATTTTCTGGCTGAGGCCGACCGCACCGGAAACGGCTGGCGATCCTTGGGGTCGCCGGCCTGTTTTTGTTTGCCGGCCCGGCCCGGCCCGAGTTGATTGATGGGTCTTCATCCGCACCCGCTTTGATCCCGGTGGAAAATCGGCTCCCGCCCTGAGCGGATACTCCGAGAGGAATCCCGATGGCTTATACCTTTACTGAAAAGCGACGCATCCGTAAAGACTTCGGCAAGCGCTCCAGCATCCTCGAGGTGCCCTATCTGCTGGCGATCCAGTTGGATTCGTATCGCGAGTTCCTGCAAGCCGACATCCCGCCCGGAGAACGGCGGGAGGCCGGATTGCACGCTGCCTTCCGCTCGGTATTCCCCATCGTCAGTTATTCGGGCAACGCGCGGCTGGAATACGTCAGTTACCGGCTGGGTGAACCGGTCTTCGATGTCCGGGAATGTCAGTTGCGGGGGTTGACCTATGCTGCACCGTTGCGGGTGCGGCTGCGGCTGGTACTGATGGACAAGGAGGCCGAGGCCGGCGCCCACAAGATCAAGGACATTAAGGAAAACGAAGTCTATATGGGCGAACTGCCGCTGATGACCGACAACGGCACCTTCGTCATCAACGGCACCGAGCGCGTGATCGTCTCCCAGTTGCACCGTTCGCCCGGCGTATTCTTTGACCATGACAAGGGCAAGACCCACTCGTCGGGCAAGCTGCTGTTCTCGGCGCGTATCATTCCCTATCGCGGCTCCTGGCTGGATTTCGAATTTGATGTCAAGGACATCGTGTACGCCCGCATTGATCGCCGGCGCAAGCTGCCGGTGACCATCCTGCTGCGGGCGCTGCTCGACGAACCCAACCCCAACGATCCCCAGGCGCGCAGCGTCAACGAACGCATTCTGGACATCTTCTTCGAGACCCACACGATCCGGGTCAGCGAGGCCGGATTCAGCCTGGACCTGGTGCCGGAACGGTTGCAGGGCGAAACTGCCAGCTTCGATATCCGCCTCGGCGACCGGGTGTTGCTGGAAGCGGGCCAGCGCATCAAGGCCAAGCACGTCCGCGAACTGGCCAAGGCCGGGGTGCAAAGCCTGTTGCTCCCGCGCGAATACCTGGTCGGCAAAATTCTGGCTCATGATCTGCGCGCCCCGGACACCGGCGAATCGCTGGCTCTGGCCAACGATGAACTGACCCTGGACAAGCTGGAAAAAATCCAGGCCAGCGGCGTCACCGAATTCCAGACGCTGTACGTCAACGATGTCAACCGGGGGCCCTATCTCTCCAATACCCTGCGCGCGGATCCCACCCGTAGCCAGTGGGACGCCCAGGTCGAAATCTACCGGATGATGCGTCCGGGCGAGCCGCCGACCCGGGATGCCGCCCAGCGGCTGTTGCAAGATCTGTTTTTCTCGGCGGATCGCTACGACCTGTCCGATGTGGGCCGGATGAAATTCGACAGCCGGGTCGGTCATCGTCGGACCCCGCTGTCTGGCGCTCCGGTCAAGGAGCATCCGCCCGGCGTGTTGTCCATGGAAGATATTCTGGCCGTGCTCAAGGTGCTGGTGGACATTCGCAACGGCAACGGCGTGGTGGATGACATTGACCATCTCGGTAACCGCCGCATCCGCTGCGTCGGCGAAATGACTGAAAACGTGTTCCGCATCGGCCTGGTGCGGGTCGAGCGCGCGGTCAAGGAACGGCTGAGCCTGGCCGAGGCCGAGGGTCTGACCCCGCAGGACTTGATCAACGCCAAGCCGGTCGCCGCCGCGATCAAGGAATTCTTCGGCTCCTCGCAACTCTCGCAGTTCATGGATCAGAACAACCCGCTGTCCGAGGTCACCCACAAACGCCGGGTTTCGGCGCTGGGGCCGGGCGGTCTGACCCGCGAGCGCGCCGGCTTTGAAGTGCGCGACGTGCATTCCACCCACTACGGCCGGGTCTGCCCTATTGAAACGCCGGAAGGCCCGAATATCGGCCTGATCAACTCGCTGGCGGTCTACGCCCGCACCAACGCCTATGGGTTCCTGGAGACGCCCTATCGGCGCGTCGCAAACGGCCAGGTTGTCGACCAGATTGATTACCTGTCGGCCATCGAGGAAGGCCAGTACGTCATCGCCCAGGCCAACACCGCGCTCGATGCCGAAGGCCGGCTGACCGACGAACTGGTGTCCTGCCGCCATCAGAACGAATTTACCCTGGCTGCGGCGGACAAGGTGGAATACATGGACGTGTCGCCCAAGCAGATCGTATCGGTCGCAGCGGCGCTGAT
>CALMNY010000330.1 GCA_937872125.1 uncultured Candidatus Competibacteraceae bacterium
CAGGGGTTCGCTGTCCGGCGCCAGGCACGCCACGCCGCCCAGGCTCGCGGCGTGGCGCTGCAGGATGGCGCGCGCCAGCGGCAGGATATCCGCGGGGCGTTCGCGCAACGGGGGGATGGTGAGGGGAAACACGTTGAGCCGGTGATACAGATCGGCGCGAAAGCGCCCGGCGGCCACCTCCGCCGGCAGATCGCGATTGCTGGTCGCCAGGACGCGGATGTTCAGGGCCACGGTTTTCTTGCCCCCGACCCGTTCCACCTCGCGTTCCTGCACCACCCGCAGCAGCTTGGCCTGCAGGCTCAGCGGCAGTTCCGAGATTTCATCGAGGAGCAAGGTGCCCTGCTGCGCCTGCTCGAACTTACCGGGGTGCGCGGTCTGCGCGCCGGTAAAGGCGCCCCGTTCGTAGCCGAACAAGGTGGCCTCCAGGAGATTGTCGGGAATGGCCGCGCAGTTGATGGCGACGAAGGGCCCGGCGGCGCGGGGGGAGCGCTTGTGGATATAGCGCGCCAGCACTTCCTTGCCCACCCCCGATTCCCCCAGCAGCAGGACCGTCGCCTCGGTGGCCGCCACGCGGGCGGCGAGGGCAAAGACCCGCCGCGAGGCGGGATCCACGGCGACGTCCGGGTCCGCGCCAGGTTGGGGCCGGGCGTGGTGGCGGATGCGCGCGATCAGGTGCTCGGGCGCGAAGGGCTTGAGGATGAAATCACAGGCGCCGGCGCGCATCGCCGTCACCGCCTGCTCCACATCGCCAAACGCGGTCATGAGCATGACCGGCAGGTGGGGGGTGCGGCTGCGCAGGGCGCGCAGCAGGGCGAGCCCGTCCAGGGGCTGCATGCGCAGATCGGTCAGCACCAGATCAAAGGGCTGCCGGGCCAGGGCGTCCAGCGCCTCCGTCCCGCTTGCCACGGCCACGGTGACGAACTGCGCGCTGTCGAGGGTGAAGCGGACCGCCTCCCGCAGCGCGGGGTCGTCTTCCACCACCAGGATGTGGCGGGGGGCGCTCATCGGCGCGGCCCGGGGGCCGGCCCCGGCCGGCGGCGCGGCGCCGGGTCGAGGGGCAGCGTCAGGACAAACTCCGCGCCGCGGCCCGGGGTGGAGCGGCAGGTGAGGTCGCCGCCGTGCGCCCGGGCCACGCTGCGGGCAATGGCCAGCCCGAGGCCGGTGCCGTCCGCGCGGGTGGTAAAGAAGGGCTCGAAGACGCGGGCCTGGTGGGCGTAGGGAATGCCCGGGCCGGTATCGGCGATGTTCACGCTCAGGCGCCCGGGAGTGGGGCGCGCGCTCAGGCAGACGCGCCCGCCGGGGTCGGTGGCGTGCAGAGCATTATCCAGCACGTTGGTCAGGGCGCCGGCCAGGGCTTTGCGATCGCCCGTCAGCATGACCGGGGTCCCCGGCCCGTTACGGGTCAACGTCACCCCGCGGGCGTGGGCCAGCGGTTCCAGGGTCCGGGTGACGTCGGTGAGTAACTGCTCGGCCGGGAAGCGGTCGGCGGGCGGTTCGCCATGGCGGGCGAAGTGCAACATGTCACCAATCAGCCGCTCCAGGTGCTGCAAGCGTTCCACCGCCCGCTCGACCAGCAGCGGACGATCGTCGGGGGGGACTTCGGGCCGCCGCAGACTGCCGACATACAACAGCGCCGCGGCCAGGGGCGTGCGCAGTTGATGGGCCAGACCGGCCACCATTTCCCCCATGGCGGCCAGCCGCTCATGCCGTTCCGCCGCCTGGCGCATGCGATGGGTTTCGGTGATGTCGTGCAGCAGAATGATATGCTCGCGACCCTCGCCCAGGCGCGTGTGCGAGACGGCCAGCCGCCGCCGCTCCGCGCCCACCTGCACGCTGGCTTCCCCGGAGGTGACCTCGAGGTCCAGCCGGCTGGCGATCTGTGGCCAGGCCTGGCCTTCCAGCCCACTGCCCAGCAAGGCTTCGGCAGCCTGGTTGGCCTGATCAATGCGCCCATCGGGGGTAATGACCAACACCCCGGCGGGCAGGGCGCGCATCAGCACCGCCAGGCGCTCACTCAGGTGCTCCAAGTGCTGCTGCAGCCCGGTATAGGCGGCAATCAGGCTGGCGGACATGAGGTTAAACTGATCGAAGGCGGCAGTCAGTTGCGCGGTCGGTTCCGCAGGCGATACCGCCGGCGGCAGGGTCGGGTAGGCGTCAGCGTTATCCGCACGGTCAGCCGGCGGTGACAGGGTCATGGGCAACGTCATGAGGCGCGAAGAAGGACGGCTCGGCAGCTTTCAGAGTGCGGTAATATGCCGCATAATCGCCGCGTCTGACAACCGCGCTTCCGCCCGCCAGGGCGCGCGTCGCCGGCCAGGATACGCCCCGCCCTCAGGCGTGACGACCGCCGGCGGAAGGCCGGGCTGCGTCAGACCGTTCCCCGCCGGTGCGCGCGGGTCTTCCCGCCGCCCCGCCAGCCCCCGTCCCTGCCGTTCGTGAGCGCCCTATGCGTGACCAATTCCCCCTTGAATCCCTGCTGCGGCTGGCGCAGAACCGCACCGACGCCGCCGCGCGCCAGCTGGGCGGTTTGCTGGCCAGTGAACGCGCCTGTCAGGAGCAACTGACCCGGATCGAAGGGTTTCGCACCGAGTATCGCGACCACTTCCAGACCCGGGCCACCCAGGGGCTCAAGGCCGTGGAATGGGATATTCACGCGCGCTTCATGCAGCGGATCGACGCCGCGATCGTGGCGCAGAAACAGGCCTTGGACACCTCGCAGCACCGGAGCGCGGAAGGCCGGCGCGCCTGGGTGGCGCAGCAGCAGCAGTTGCAGCGCTACGATGTGCTGGCCCAACGGCACCGGGCCGGGGTCCAGCAGCAGATGGTCCGGCGGGAGCAGAAACAGAGCGACGAACACGCCGCGCGGCGCGCTGGCGCCGACCGGTCTGCGGCAGCCTGATGGCGGGCCGGCCCCGTCCCCGCCCCCCTGGCGCGCGACCGCCGGCGCCGCGCCCCGCTCCCCCCTGGCACAGAACCCTCCTCCCGCGCCATGACCCCGACCACCGTCATTGAGATCGGCCGCCAAGCTGTCGAATTACTGTTCCTGGTGTCGGCGCCCTTGTTGGGTGCGGCGCTGGTGACCGGCCTGATTATCAGCATTTTTCAGGCGGCGACCCAGATCCAGGAGATGACCCTGAGCTTCGTGCCGAAACTGGCGGCGATTTTCATCGCCCTGGGCGTGTCCGGCCCCTGGATCATCACCCTGTTCACGGATTTTATGCGCCGTCTGTACGCGGGAATCCCGCA
>CALMNY010000331.1 GCA_937872125.1 uncultured Candidatus Competibacteraceae bacterium
GGCCGCCGCCGGGGATGTACTCGACGATCCGGGTTTGCCGGAACACGCCGGGATGACGCCGCTTGAGGGTATGTTCCGCCTCGGCGGGACCGGAGCGATGGCTGGTCTGGTTCAGCAACTCAATAAAGTGATTGGTGGCGCGATTGTCGCTGTGCTGGATCATCGCTTCCATCTGTTGCTGGCGGAAGGGCGTGTAATCCAGTTGGCCCTGCTGAACCTTGTGAAAGAACGCCAGAGCAATGAACGGCTTGATCATGCTGGCGCTCTGGTACGGCAGGCCGGCGTTGATGGTGACCAGAAAGCGCCCGCTGGTGAAATCGTAGACCAGCCAGGCGGTGCGTTCGTTGACCGCCATCCGCCCGGTTCGACGCAGGTGCGCCACGTAGCGTTCGACCTTGGTGTTCAGGTCGCCCGTGGTCCAGGGTTGCACCCAGGGTTGGGTCGGCGGCTGGTCCCAGTAGCGGGTTGGCGGCTGACTCCAGGAGCGGGTTGGCGGCTGGCTCCAATAACGGGTTGGTGGCTGGCTCCAGGAGCGGGTTGGCGGGCGCCTCCTGTACTGGGGGGCGCGCGGCGACCACTGAGGGCGGGCTACCGGGGGCGGTTCGTCCCACCAGCCGCCGTCCGCGGCGTCGGATGGCGCGGCGACGCCCAAACCGGCAGTGGCCGCCAGAGCCGCCAGTCGGGTGAGGAACCCGCGCCTGGTTAAATCGGGAGCCACATCCGTTGTAGTGATCGGCTTCGGGTCGGGGGATGGAACGAAGGGCATAAAAACGGCCTCCCGTGGATCATGAAGGATTGACTTACCGATTATGAGCCGGAAACCTGAAAGTCAACAATCACCGGATAATGATCGGAGCCGATGGTTGGGCCGATGGCCCGCTGCTGGATCTGAATGCCTGCCGAGAACAGGGCGTGGTCAATGGGAATCCACAGAGGCCACCAACCGACGGGCCAGGAGGGCTGAAGGCCGCGCCCGCGCCGACTGTCGCGCAGGCCGGCATCGGCGAGTAACTGACTGAACCAGGGCGACCACGGGGACAAATTGAGATCGCCAAGCACCAGCAAGGGATGCTGACTCTGGCGAACCCGCGTCGCCAACGCCCGTAGTTGGGCGTTACGGCCCTCAGCCAGATCGGCGCTGACCGGTGGCCAGGGATGGACCCCGATCAGGGTAAACGGCCGGGGGCCGGCCGCGAGCGTCGCCATGATGGCGGGGGGGCTGAGCACATCGCCGAACCGGACGATCTGGCTCTGGATGAAAGGATGGCGGCTGAACAGGGCAATGCCAAACGGGTCAGCACTGGGTTCGGCCACTTGGTGCGGATAACGTTGGCTCAGAACGCGCAACTGGTCGAGCAGCCACGGCGTCGCTTCCAGCAGCACGATGAGATCAGGTTGGGCGGTGGCGATCAGGCCCTGGAGGCGTGCAAAATCGCGGTTTTCAGCATTCACGTTGACAAGCAGGGCGCGCAGCGTCGGTGAATTTCCAGCAGCAGGTGTCGCCGAAGCCTCTTCCTGAAATGTCGGCAGGAAGAACGCCAGGTTGAGCAGGGCGAACACCCCGAACAGCGCCGACCAACTCCACTGACGTAGCGCCAGCAGGATCAGAGTGGACCCGCCCAAGGCGAGGGTGTATTGCACCCGGAAATGGGTGGCGAGTTCAAACCCCCACCAGAAGCGGCCAGCGAAGCTGATCAGCGTGGCCAGGCAAACCAGGAGGCCAGCGGCGGTGAGTAAGCCGATAATGCTGACGTTCGATTTCACGCTAGGGAAAACCCTGACAAGGCCCACGAAATTCCTTATTTACTCCAAGGTTCCAAAACTTAATATTACCCACTTTAGAGTAGGCTTAAGTGATAACATCCTATAAAAAATCAAGAAATAGGTGCCGGGGGAGAGGCGGCGCCGCTGACCATCAAAGTGAGGAATCTCCATAATGAAAAGTGAGATCACGCGCCCGGTGAAGACCAGACGCTACGGAAGCGAGGGGTTGATGCCGGTGGATAAGCATAGTTGTCCCTATCGTGGAACGGTGTCCTGTGTCAGCGCGAGCGGGGGCAGCTATTGCGGTGGTTATGGTGGGGATGCCCCGATCAAGGGCACCCAGATGCATTCGGTCCGCTGCCTGGAAGAAAACAATACGGATTTCGTACCGTATGGCTGGACGGGCGTGTTGCGCCGCATGATTCATCATCCCTGGTCGCCTCGTTAGGGAACAAACCCATGAACGCCCGTCTATGCGTGGGCTGGACGGGCGGCGCCAGAGAGTTTTCAAGGTAAGGCGGAGGTTCGGCGGTTAACCGAATGCTCCGCCTTTGTGTTAATCCGGGCTATTTTTCCACGGTGACCCGCACTTTCCGGTCATCCTGCCACTCACCGACGATCCGCTGGCCGTTTTCGTACATCACCCCCTGTCCCTCCTTGCGGCCGTTGCGCCATTCGCCCTCATAGCGGTCGCCATTGCGGTAGTAGTAGGTGCCCTGACCGTTGGGTTGATCGTTGGCGAAATCTCCGACGTACTTGTCACCATTGGCGTAAAGATACGTGCCCTGGCCATGCTTGCGGCCATTGCGCCATTCGCCCTGATAGCGGTTGCCGCTGCGATAGTAATAAGCGCCCTGACCGCTGATGACGCCGTTGCGCCATTCACCGACGTATTTTTCGCCGCGACCCGCATACACATAGGCGCCCTGGCCGTGCATTTTGGCGTTGCGGAAATCGCCGGAATATTCACTGCCGTCCGGATAACGGTAGACGCCTTCGCCATTCTGGCAGTTGCCGCGCAGGCAGTTGGACGAGGCCGATGAAGCCGATGGAGTAGCGCTGGCTACAGTCTGACTTTCCGCCGCGCGGGGTCGGGGCCGGGGCGGTTCCGCTTCCGCTTCCGGTTCCGGTTCCGCTTCCGCTTCCGGCGGCGGGGTGGTCGGCCTGGCGGCGGCGACTTCCGTCCGTTTGCGCGCCAGTGAGGCCGAAAGCGTGCTTTCATCACCGGCGTTGAGATTCACCTGCCCGTTCCAGTCAACAAAGCCTTCCAGGCGGACCCGAACCTTGTAGGAACCCGGCTTCAGTTCGACCTCCACTGGTGTGGTGCCGATGTTCCGGCCATTGACGAATACCTCGGCGTCTTCCTGGTCGGCGCGCACGAACAGCCGGGCGGGCATGGCAGGCTGTTTTTGCAATTCCTTGAGTTTGGCCCGCGCCGCCGCCGCCTGCCGGCTTTTGGGGTAGGCCGCCAGAAACTGCTGGATTTCGGCGGCATCGCTGCTGTTTTTGACCGCCGCCCAGGCCTGTTCGGCCGTGCGCGCTGTGGCAGCCGTTCCCGAGTCAGGCGGGCGCTCTTCCAGAATACCCTGTGGCGCAGTGGTGATCTGCAAGCTGACGCCTTCCTCGGTTTCGGTGCGGGACAGACGGGCATGGCGATCCTGGGCGATGACCCGGGTTTCGGGTTCCGTCGAGGCGGGCCGGGGCGCCGGAGTCGGCTCGGTCGCTTGCGGAATGGAAACCAGATCAATCGGCGGCGGTTCGGCCGCCGGTTTGGGTTCCGGTTTGGGTTCCGGTTTGGGTTCCGGTTTCGGGGGAGGCTCTGGCTGGGCCACGCGGGGGCTGGGCGGTGGTTCCGGTTCCGGTTCAGCGACGCGGGGCGGTGGCGGACTGACCGGTTTTTGCGCCTGAGCCAGTTGGTCGCGCAACTCGGCGAGCCGGGGGTCGTTGCGATTCAGCCGTTCCAGTTGGTCAAGCGAACGCTTCGCCGCCTTGCTGTCGCCCCGGCGCACGGCTTCCGCCGCCAGATCGGCGTAGCGATCCGCGATCCGCTCCATCCCGGCCTGCGCCTCGGCGTTGCCGGGTTCGCGCCGGAGAACAGCCCCATAGCAGTCGGCGGCGTTACCGCCTTTGCCGGAGGTAAGCCGGTTGGCTTGCAGATGCGCGGCGCATTCGCGGAGCCGGTTAGCGACCCAGTCCACCGGTTCGGCGGGCGGCTGAACCGGGAGAGGCGGCGGCGCCGGCGGCGCTGTGGCTTCGCGCAGTTGCCGGCGCACCTGGTCGCGCAGCGCCAGCAGCCGGCTATGATCGGGAACCTGGCGCAAACCCTGTTCGATGTGCGACAGGCTGGTTTCATAGGTGCGGTCGCGCTGTGCATCGAGCGCCCGGGCCAGAAATTCATCGGCTTGGGCGCGGCGCTGTTCAGCCTCGGCGCGCAGGCGGACCTGTTCGGCCCGCCGCTGTTCTTCAGCCAAAGCCTGTTGCCGGACTGCGGTTTCCTGCGCCTGACGCTTGGCCTGTTGTTCGCGCACCTCCCGCTGAATATTCAGCAGGCCGGGGTGGTTAGGCAGGGCCTGCAAGCCCTGGTCAATATACGCCAGACTGGCATCCAGGGCGCCTTCCTGGCGGGCGCGCTGCGCCTGCTCCAGCAAGCGTTCGGCTTGTAATTCGGCCTGTAACCGTTGTTCTTCCTGCGCTCGTTGAATCCGGGCGGCATCGAGTTGCCGGTTGACCTCGTCGCGCAGCGCCAACAGTTCAGCGTGGTCGGGCGCCCGTTGCAGAGCCTGCTCGATCAGGGCGCGACTGTCTTCCAGCGCGCCGGCCTGCTGTTGCTGACGGGCCTGGGCGAGCAACTGGTCGGCTTCCGCACGCCGCTGGGCGGCGGTATCCACCTCGGGGGGAGTGACGGGCGAAGTGAGGACGACGGGAGGGGTGGGCGGCGCTGGCTCCCGGAGCCAGTAAAAATAGCCGCCACCCGCCAGCGCCAGCCCGGCCAGCGTCGCGGCCAACGTGCCGGTTTTCCACCCGCCCCGCCGCGCTGGCGGGCCAGCCGGACCCGCAGAGGGGGTGATTGGAACGGTAAGCCCCATGGTTTCGAGGGGAACCGCCGGGAGGGTTTCCGGGTGATCCAGCGCCGCGATGAACTCCTGGCCGGTCTGGAAACGCTGGTTGGGGTCCTTGTGCAGCAGTTTATTCAGCACCGGTTGATAGCGGTGCAGCGCCGGCGGCAGCTCGGGCGTCGGCGCGGTCACATGCATCATCGCCAGCGCGAAGCTGTCATCGGCGACGTAAGGCGCGTTGCCGGTGAGCATTTCGTAGAACAGCACGCCAAAGCTGTACAGGTCGGCGCGAGCATCCACCGCCTGGCCACGAATTTGTTCCGGACTCATGTAGCGCGGCGTGCCGAGAGACAGGCCGGTGCGGGTCATGATCGTGCTGCTGCCGAGGCTCTTGGCGATGCCAAAATCGGTGAGCACTGGGCTGCCATTTTCACGGAACAGGATATTTTGCGGCTTGATGTCGCGGTGGATGATGCCGCGATGGTGGGCGTAATGCAGGGCGCTGGCGATGGCCCGGGCGATGTACAGGCTTTCGTCGAGAGACAGGCCGGCGCGGATGTGGTGTTGCAGGGTCTCGCCGGGCAAATACTCCATGGACAGGTAGTAGGTGCCCTCGTAGGAGGCGATGTCATAGACGGTGACGATGTGCGGGTCGCTGAGCTGGGCGATGATCCGACCTTCGTGCAGGAAGCGCTTGGCGAATTCATCGTCCGTGGTGAGGACGGGCTTAATGACCTTCAACGCGACATGGCGATTGAGCGATTCTTGTATGGCCAGATAAACAATCGCCATACCGCCCTGGCCAAGTTCGCGCTCGATCCGATAGCCTGGAATGTGCATGTTTAAATTCCGTAACCTGAGGTCGGTAACCGCGATCCAGCGGCGTCTGAGGTCCTGCGCGGGTCGCCGCAGCGTCGCGCTCGCGCATGGGCAACCTTACTTTTTCGAGGTTGCCGGCGATAAAAACCTGGCTTAATCCACGTCCGAAGTATTATAGCAGGGGGGTTATTCGGATAGGCTTTTGAGGCGCTCTGGTCAAAGTCGTTCCTGAATACATCTGCAAATTGACGTACAAGGCCCGATAGCGCCCTTCCCGGTTCAAATGCTCCATCAACGCCAGCAGGCAGGTGGTTTTGCCGGTCTGGCGCGGGGCGTGGAGCAGGAAATATTTCTGCCGCTCGATCAGCGTCAGCACGTCGTCCAGATTCCAGCGGTGCAAGGGCG
>CALMNY010000332.1 GCA_937872125.1 uncultured Candidatus Competibacteraceae bacterium
CCCGCTCGACCGGTTGCAGCACCTTGTTGAGCGCGTTCACATACGCCTTGGCCGAAGCGATCACGATGTCGGTATCGGCGCCCTGGCCGTTAACAATCCGCCCGCCCCTGGACACGCGCACCGTGACCTCGCCCTGCGAGTCGGTGCCGCTGGTGATGTTGTTGACCGAGTACAGCAGCAAATCCGTACCGGTTTGCAGGATGCTTTCGATGGCTTTGAACGAAGCGTCCACCGGGCCGCCGCCGTCGGCCGTCGCGCTGCGCTCCACGCCGTCCACCGCCAGCGTCACCTGGGCGCGCGGCGTCTCGCCGGTTTCCGAGCAGACCCGCAGATAGCGCAGCTTCACCCGTTCATTTTCCGCCGTCAGATTGGCGTCGGTGACCAGCGCCTGCAAATCTTCGTCAAAGATTTCGTGCTTCTTGTCGGCCAGTTCCTTGAAGCGGGCAAAGGCGGCGTTCAGTTCCTCCTCGGAGGCGAAGCTGACGCCCAGTTCCTCCAGCCGGGTGCGGAAGGCGTTACGACCGGAGTGTTTGCCCAGCACCATGCGGTTAGCGTTCCAGCCCACATCCTCGGCGCGCATGATCTCGTAGGTTTCGCGGTGCTTGAGCACGCCATCCTGATGGATGCCGGACTCGTGGGCGAAGGCGTTGGCGCCGACAATGGCCTTGTTGGGCTGCACCGGGAAGCCGGTGATGTTGGCGACCAGGCGCGAGGCGGGCACGATCTGCGTGGTGTCAAGGCGGGTCTCAAGCTGGAATACGTCGCGACGGGTGCGCACCGCCATCACGATTTCCTCCAGCGAGGCGTTGCCGGCCCGTTCGCCCAAGCCGTTGATGGTGCATTCCACCTGCCGCGCCCCGGCCAGCACCGCCGCCAGCGAGTTGGCGACCGCCAGCCCCAGGTCGTTGTGGCAGTGCACCGAGAAAATGGCCTGATCAGCGTTTGGCACCCGCTCAATCAGGCTGCGGATGGTGTGGGCGAACTGGTCGGGCACGTTGTAGCCGACCGTGTCGGGAATATTGATGGTGCGGGCGCCCGCCTTGATGACCGCTTCCGTGATTCGACACAGGAAATCCAGTTCGGAACGACCAGCGTCCTCGGCGGAGAATTCCACGTCGTCGGTCCAGCGCCGGGCGCGGCGCACCGCTTCGACTGCCCGTTCCACCACCTGATCCGGCTCCAGCCGCAATTTCATCTGCATGTGGATCGGCGAGGTGGCGATGAACGTGTGAATGCGGCCCGCCGCCGCCTCCTGCAACGCCTCGCCGGCCCGGTCAATGTCGGCGTCGGCGGCGCGCGCCAGTCCGCACACGATGCTGTCCTTGACCACCCGCGCCACTGCCCGCACGGCTTCAAAATCGCCGGGGCTGGCGATGGGAAAGCCGGCCTCGATCACGTCCACCCGCATCCGTTCCAGCATTTTGGCGATGCGGACTTTTTCCTCCTTGGTCATCGAAGCGCCGGGGCTTTGTTCGCCATCGCGCAGGGTGGTGTCGAAGATGATCAACGGATTCATGGCGGTGTGCTCCAGGCCGAACAGGGTGGTTTAGAGGGCGGAAAAACAATTTTGCTTGAGCATAGACCAAATGCCCCGGTTTTCCGGGGCCGGGCAACGCGGAGCATCGTCTGGATGCCGGCCCGTGCGGGACCGGCGCTCACTCTTCGTCGCGGTCAGCGAGCAAATCATCCTCGTCGCTAAGTTCCTCCTCGTTCACCTCTTCGTTCTCCTCCGGACGCGAATTCTCGTTCTCGTCATAGCCCAAATCGTCCGACTCCAGTTCATCGAAGGGGCCGGACCAGTCTTCCGGCGCCTCAATGGACTCAATCGCCAGCTCATACCAGGCGTCCAGATCCAGTTCTTCCACTTCGCCGTCGAAGTACTGGATTTCGATGGTCTGGGCGTCCTCGTCCAGTGCGACGACTTCAAAATCGTTGCCGGTTTCCTGGTTGCGATACCAATTGCCGATAATGGGATCAACATCGCTCATGGCCGGTCTCCTCGTGTAGCGGTAGGGCGGATCGCCGGTGGGTAGGCCGGCTTGATTCTAATGATTCCCGGTGAATTTTGGACAATGACCCTCACACAATTCAACCTTTGGATTGCGGAAATTCGTAATGATCGCACGCGCGGGGCCAGCGAACTGGCTCGCCGCAGTCTGGAACTGCTGGCGGAGGCGGCGCGGTCGCTGCCAGCAACGGATGCCGTAGAACTGCGGGAGCGTCTGCTGGCGCTGGCTGTTGCACTGAGCGCGGCCCGGCCCAGCATGACGCCGATTCAAAATCTGTTGCGGCGCTGGCGGGAAACGTTGCAGTCGTCTGCCGCGCCGAATCTGGCCGGCGCCCGCTGTCTGGCTGCCGAACAGGCCGAGTTGTTGATGGCCGCTTCGCGGCGGGCGGTTGCCGAGTGCGCTGCCCATACCGCTGAACTGCTCGGTCCCGGACGGACGGTGCTGACGCACAGCCTCAGTTCGACGGTGGTGGAGGCTTGCCGGTTGCTCAAGGACACGGGCTTGCGAATGATTATCACCGAATCGCGGCCGCTGGGGGAGGGGCGCCAACTGGCAGAGCGGCTCTCAGCCTGGAACGTGCCAACGACGTACATCACCGACGCGCAAATGGGCTTGTTCGTCGCTCAGGTCGACGCTGTGCTGGTTGGGGCCGACAGTGTGCTGGCCGATGGAACAGTGATCAACAAGGCGGGAACCTACCCGCTGGCTCTGGCAGCGCGGGATCAGGGTGTGCCGTTCTACGTCTGCTGCGAGCGCTTCAAGTGGCGGGCGCTGGACGATCCGCCACCGGAACTGGAGGAAATGGCGCCGGCGGAACTGGACACGCCGAACTGGCCCGGCGTGACCGTGCGCAACGTGTATTTCGATCTGACCCCGGCGCGGCTGGTGAGCGCCTGGATCGCCGAGACCGGCGTGCGCTGGCCCGATGTGGGGCCATGAAAAAACCCGGCCACCTCAATGAGGGGCCAGGTTCAGGGTTAAGACACAGTCGTTGTTGTTGTCAGGAACAAACGGTTAGGCGATTTCCATAAAAGACCGTACCAGACCGGCCCCTGTAGGGACACGGCGCCGCCGTGTCCCTACTTTCCAGCCGTGTCCCTACTCTCCAGAAAATCACCTTACTTCACTGCGCGGTTATCCACCAGATCGGTGACCACGTTCGGATCGGCCAGCGTCGAGGTGTCGCCCAGCGCATCCACTTCGTTCGCGGCGATCTTGCGCAGGATGCGGCGCATGATCTTGCCGGAGCGGGTCTTGGGCAGGCCGGGCGCCCATTGCAGCGCGTCCGGGCTGGCGATCGGGCCGATTTCCTTGCGAACGTGAGCGATCAGTTCCTTGCGCAGCTCTTCGGTCGGTTCGACGCCGACTTTGAGGGTGACGTAGGCGTAGATGCCCTGACCCTTGATGTCGTGCGGGAAGCCGACCACCGCCGCCTCGGCGACCGCCGGATGCAGCACCAGCGCCGATTCGACCTCGGCGGTGCCCATGCGGTGGCCGGAGACGTTGATCACGTCGTCCACCCGCCCGGTGATCCAGTAGTAGCCGTCCTCGTCGCGGCGCGCGCCGTCGCCGGTGAAGTACAAGCCCTTGTACATGGCGAAGTAGGTGTCAATGAACCGCTGGTGATCGCCGTACACGGTCCGCATCATGCCGGGCCACGGCCGGGTGATGACCAGGTTGCCATCGGTCGCGCCTTCCAGGAACTGGCCTTCGGCATCCACCAGGGCGGGCGTCACGCCGAAGAACGGCCGGGTGGCGGAACCGGGCTTCAGGGCGATGGCGCCGGGCAGCGGGGTGATCAGGATGCCGCCGGTTTCGGTCTGCCACCAGGTATCCACGATCGGGCAGCGCGCGTCGCCGACGTGGTGGTAGTACCACTCCCAGGCTTCCGGGTTGATCGGCTCGCCCACCGACCCCAGCAGCCGCAGGCTCTTGCGCGAGGTCGCCTTGACCGGCGCTTCGCCTTCGCGCATCAGCGAGCGGATGGCGGTCGGAGCGGTGTAGAAGATGTTGACCTGGTGCTTGTCCACCACCTGCCAGAACCGGCCGGCGTCCGGATAGGTCGGGATGCCTTCGAACATCACCGAGGTCGCGCCGTTGGCCAGCGGACCGTAGACGATGTAGGAATGGCCGGTGACCCAGCCCACGTCGGCGGTGCACCAGTAAATGTCGCCGTCGTGATAGTCGAAGATGTACTTGTGGGTGATCGCCGTGTGCAGCAGATAGCCGCCGGTGGTGTGCAGCACGCCCTTGGGCTTGCCGGTGGAGCCGGAGGTGTAGAGGATGAACAGCGGGTCTTCGGCGTCCATCGGCTCCGGCGGGCAGTCGCTGGCGGCCTTGGCCATCAGCTCGTGATACCACACATCGCGGCCCTCGACCCAGGCGACGTTGCTGCCGGTGCGCTTGACCACCACCATTTTCTGCACGCTGGGGGTGCTTTGCAGCGCCTTGTCGGCGTTGGCCTTCATCGGCACCTTGCGCCCGC
>CALMNY010000333.1 GCA_937872125.1 uncultured Candidatus Competibacteraceae bacterium
CACGAACACCGCCAGCGCCATCCGATCTGCCGCATCCCAGTGTGCTTCGCAGCGCCCGCAGATCTTGGGGTTGTAAGCCCAAACCGCCGAAAATTCTGTCCAGCCACTGGGCAAGAGTTTTCTAGGTCAAAATCGACTGATTTTCGTGGGTTCAGGTGTGGGTGTTAAGGTTTAAGCCAATTTTCGCCAGAAATTCATACAATTTGATCGTGGCTTGTAGGGTGTTTCTGCTTATCGAACAGTTCAATGCCGTTCGGAAATTTCGGCGGTTTGGGCTTACAACCCCTGATAGATCGCTTCATGGCCCTGCCAAAACCGGCACATCGAAGTGACCCCGATCATCGCCGGCGCGGCCAGAAAACTCACCACCACCGCGCGCAGAACAGCAGCCAGCTGCGCCGTCGGGTAAAGGCGCTGCGAAAACAGACTAAAGCATGGTATACAAAGGCCAGCATGGATTCTCCTCGGGCGACCGGGTTGTTCAGGCACGGGTCGCTCGGGGGAATTCATGCTGCTTTCGAGCCGCATCCTCAAGAAGCTTGGGGAAAAAACTTACGACTGACGAGGAGGTTGATCATGGCGCGGGTATTAATCATCGGGGCCAGTAAGGGTATCGGGCTGGAGACCGTCCGCAGCGCACTCGAGGCCGGCCATCAGGTGCGCGCGCTCGCGCGATCGGCCACCAGCATCAGCCTCACGCATCCGCAGCTCGAGAAAGTGCGTGGCAACGCGCTCGTCCGCGAGGATGTCGAGGCGGCGCTGCAAGGCGTGGACGTCGTGATCCAAACGCTGGGCGTAAGTTTCGCGGAATTGTTCGGGCCCGTGCATCTGTTCTCCGATGCGACCCGGGTGTTGGTGGCCGCGATGGCGGCGCGAGGCGTCAAGCGCCTGATTTGTGTCACGGGATTCGGCGCCGGCGACAGCCGGGACAGCATCAGCGTGCTGCAGCGGCTGCCGTTTCACGCGGTGTTTGGCCGCGCCTACGCGGACAAGAGTATCCAGGAGCAATTGATCAAGGAAACTATGCTGGACTGGACGATCGTGCGCCCCGGCGTGTTGACCGGCGGCGCGCGCACGGGGCGCTACCAGGCGCTTGATCAGCCGTCACAGTGGCGCAACGGCATCATTGCGCGCGCCGACGTCGCCGATTTTTGCGTGAAGCAGATCGGCAATCCGGCCAGCGTCCGCAAGGCCTATGTGCTGGTGAATTGATGCGCCGCCGCGTTCGCTCGGCGCGCGGGCTGTTCTAGTGTTCCAACCGGGCTGAATTGACGAACTGTAGAGTGGCTGGGCTTTGGTCATTCCTTAAAAATCAATGACTTATAAAAATCACTTATAAACTGATCAACTCAATAAAATCAACAGCTTGCAGCGACAGCAACCTGCATGGAGACCAAAAATGGCCAAAGTCGAGGAGTGGATGAGCGAAGCGAAATCCACCATCAGGAAGAGATCACGGAAGGTGGATTGCGCTCCGCTGATCCACCTTACCCATACCCTGAAGTTAACTCAGGTCGGTCGAAGTACTACCCTCATGGCTTGCTGATCCACGAAGAGAAACCCCACCATGACCCCGCTCGCCGACGACACCCTCCCCGACCGCCACGCCGATCTTCGCCAGCGGGTGGCCGTGGACACCACCGCCCTGATTTGGGAAGCCAGCCCCAGCGGCGCGGTCTGGCGCCAACCGCTGTACCGGGTCGGCGGCGAACACGGCCCGGTGACCAGCCTGGTGCGCTACGCGCCGGGCGGGGCGTTCCGTCCGCATGCGCATCCCGAGGGCGAGGAAATCCTGGTGCTGGATGGGGTGTTCGCCGACGAACACGGCGATTATCCGGCCGGAACCTATCTGCTCAATCCCGACGGCAGCCACCACGCCCCGCGTTCCGATGGGGGTTGCCTGCTATTCGTGCGCCTGCGCCAATACCCCGGCGCGAATCGGCCGCGAATCGTCCTGGACACCACGACCGGGCTGTGGACGCCCGGCCCGACGCCGGGCATCGCAGTCCTGCCCCTGTACGCCCAAGCCGGCCATCCCGAACGGGTGCGGCTGGAACGCTGGGGGCCGGGCGCGGCGCGTCCGCGCCATCCCGATGGCGAGGAACTGTTCGTCCTGGAGGGGACGGTTCGGGATGAGGAAGGCGTTGCGGGGCCGGGCGGCTGGCTGCGCTATCCGCCCGGCGATTCCGGCGCGTTCCGTTCGGCAACCGGCGGCCGGCTCTACGTGCGGGTCGGCGGCTGAGGTGACGGGGTAGCACCCCCGAGCTTTCAACAGGTCACGTGCAGCACGGCGTACACGTCTTGATCCTTCTGGTCGGCCAGCAAGCGGCGCGCGGCCAGCAGGCCACGAGCGTAATGGGAATCGCTGGAGCCTTCCAGACCATGCAGGATCAGCGCTATGGGGCCGTGATCGCCCGGCGTCCAGTCCAGGTCGAGAAAGTCGCCATCCGGCAATTCCAGTCGTTCGCGGCGCAGGGCCAGTCGTGGCCGGCGGCGGCATAACACCGGCCACAGCGTCTGGGCAGGCGGGCCCGGCAGCCATCAAGCCGGGCGAACATCATCGGGGGTCGTCATCGTTGGGCCTGCCTCATGGGGTTAGCTTTTTGGGTGCAAACGCCGCGGCTTCTCAGTCGCCGGCGTGATCCTGTCGCTGACCGTTCCCCCGCCAGCGCCCGTCAATAGAAGGACGCCACCGTGATACGGCCGATCGCGTTTTCCATAGTCGGTAAAACGTAAGCTTGTGTCGAGGCGCACGCGAACTCGCCGCGCGGCAGGTCCTTCAAGCCAGGTTGGTCGGCACCTTGTCGGACAGGTCGCGGTAGAAAATAGTCGGCTTCTTCTTCGTACACGTCGATGGCCAGATAGCCGATCTTGCCGCTCTTGAGGCACCGGATCACCTTGGCGGTATCCAGCAGAGCCCCGCGGCTGGTGTTGACGATGAACACGCCGTCCTTGAGGTAGGGCAGGGTTTGCTCGTTGAGAATGTGATGGGTGTCGGGGGTCAGCGGACCGTGCAGGGTGATGATGTCCGACTCCTGGGCGAGGGTGGGGCCGTCCACGTAGGTCGCCCACGGCTTGACGGTTTCGTTGGGAAACTGGTCGTAGGCCAGGATGCGGCAGCCGAAGCCGCTGAGGTTTCGAACCACCCTCTGGCCGATGATGCTGGAGCAAACCTGGGTTTGTTGGTCGATGCGATGGAGTTCATTGATGGTGAATTCCGCTGGCAGCAGAAAAGCCAGCCGGCCGGCTTCGGTGGCGCAATCGGGATCATCGGCATTTTGATTTGTACAAAAATTAAGTTATCAGGAAACTTTTTCCTGTTTTCCTTTACATATATTGTGCAATTCAACCGCCTTTGCCTCCTATCCGCCACCCAAGGACGTCCCCCATGGTTCCAGAATCCCGCATTTCCCCGCTGATGGCGCGTCGCATCCCTCAATCCCGCCTGAGCCGGCTGATGCAGTTGGGTCGGCTGGCTGGCGGCCTCGCCGGCGGCGCCCTGGGTGAAGGGGTGCGCCAGCTCAGTCAGGGTCAGCGGCCTTCCATGCAGGATCTGCTGCTCATCCCCAGCAACGCCGGTCGCCTGGCCGACCGCCTGGCCGAAATGCGCGGCGCGGCGATGAAGGTGGGGCAGTTGCTTTCCATGGAGGCGGGCGAGTTTCTGCCCCGGGCGTTCAGCCAGGCGCTCAAGCGCTTGCGCGACGAAGCCCACACCATGCCGCTGATCCAGCTCAAGCACGTGCTCGATGCCGACTGGGGCCAGGGCTGGGAAAAACGGTTCAGGCACTTTTCGTATGCGCCGGTCGCCGCCGCCTCGATCGGGCAGGTGCATGAGGCGGTGACCCGGGAGGGCCAGCGCCTGGCTATCAAGATTCAGTATCCGGGCATCCGCGACAGTATCGACAGCGACGTCAACAACGTCGCCGGCATGCTCAAGCTGTTCCGTCTGATTCCGGAAGCGATCGACTTCGAACCCCTGCTGGCCGAAGCGAAAAAGCAGCTTCATCAGGAAGCGGATTACCTGCGCGAAGCCGAGTGGCTCATCCAGGTCGCCGAGCGGCTCGACGGCCACCCTCGGTTTGAGGCGCCGGCCGTTATCGCGTCGCTGACCACGTCCAGGGTGCTGGCGATGAGCTATCTGGAGGGGCGTCCCATCGAGGATCTGGACCAGGCCGATGCCGCCGCGCGCACCCGGGTGGCCGCCGCTTTGCTCGACCTGAGCCTGCGCGAAGTCTTCGAGTGGGGGTTGGTGCAGACGGATCCCAACTTCGCCAACTTTCGCTACGCCGGCGACGGCCGCATTCAGCTTCTGGATTTTGGCGCGGCGCGCCAGTATCCGGAAGAGCGGCGTGAAGCTTTCCGGGCGATCGTGAAGGCCGGGGTCGAGGGTGCGCCGGCCGCCATCGAACGGGCCGCGATCCGGGTGGGTTATCTGGGCAGCGCGGACCCTTCGAATTATCGCGCCGGCATTGTGGATCTGATCGCGACCGCGACCGAACCGGCGCGCCATCGGGGGGGTTATGATTTTGGCCGGTCGGATCTGGCGCGGCGCGCCAGCGAGAAGGTGATCGATTTGCGGCTCAGGGAAAAGTTTGGCCGTTTGCCGCCGCCGGATATTTTGTTCCTGCATCGCAAGCTGGGCGGCTTGTACCTGCTGTTCCGGCACCTTCGGACCACCCTGCCGGTGCGGGCGATGGTCGAGCCGTTCATCACGGTCGGCGTCAGCTAGGTCACCGCGGACTTTCCATGAAACATCCAGTGAGCTGACGCAGTGATTTTGACCGGTCAGGACTGCTCTGTGTGGTGTTCCTGACGTGGATACGGATATCCATAAAATGATTACAAGACATTGATTATAAAGCAACTTAATGAGTCTATATCCATGTCTGAAGCACTACCGAACGTTGCCTGGCGGTGATGGCCGTGCTCGACAGGCCGACGCGCCTTCCGCCGCCCGGCGGTCTGGTGCTGACCGACGGCCCCATCGCCTGGATCGCCGACAATCAGAGGAAAGGCATTTCCGCCACACCGGCGGTCACCGTGCACGCGACGGCGGCGTTCAGCTTGGAACACTGGGATCGCGACCGCGAGGATAGCGCTCGGGAGTTGCTTGGAGCCGCAACCGCATGGCTGGGGTCGAAAGTGACCGAATTCCAGGTTCACGGTTGGCGGTTCAGCAAACCCCTGCGCGTCGAAGAGCATCCCTGCTGCGTCCTGAGCGCGTCGCCGCCCTTGGTGCTGGCTGGCGATGCCTTTGCGGGTCCGCGCGTGGAGGGCGCCGTGCTTTCGGGTTGGGCCGCCGCTGACGCCCTGAAACAATACCGGATATTTTGAACTCTGGAAGTGGCGGTTTACGACGGTCTGCGGCTTTGCCGGCGTCGCGCTAAAGCCTGCAGATGCGGACGCCAACGGAGAAACAGGTCATAGAACCGGTCGAGCAGCCCAGCCAGTCCACGAATTTGAAACAGCCTGCCGAGCCAGGAAAACGTGGGTAGGGCCGACCAGAGCGCAGCGAAAGCCCGGCCACCCGACACCCACTGACCGGAGGCATCGCGTACATGAAAGCGCCGCAGTGCGTCGGTCCGGGTTAGACCCGGGGCCAGGATCGAGTCTGAAAAGGCGCTTGCGTCGACCCAGGCGACTCTTTCCGCCCCGCGACACCGCTGGTAGAAGCCGATCTCGGTGGCGCACAAGGGACAGGCACCGTCGTAGAAGACCGTGACCGTAGCCGTATTGGCCGGGTATTCGGCCGGGATCGAGCAACTCGGCCGCGGGTCCCCTCCCAAAGGTGGGTCGCCTTTGGCTTCGGAGTCTCGATCCGGATTGCACGAAACTGGAGTACGCTTCCGCATCAACAACGCTGTCATGGTAGCCCCTCTATGCTGGGAACCTGATCTCA
>CALMNY010000334.1 GCA_937872125.1 uncultured Candidatus Competibacteraceae bacterium
TGGCCCATGCGCTTGCCGGGGGGCGCGGTGACGCCGGCGATGTAGGCCACCACCGGCTTCTTGATGTTGGCCTTGATGTAGGCTGCGCCCTCTTCCTCGGCGCTGCCGCCGATCTCGCCGACCATCACGATGCCCTCGGTCTGCGGATCGTCCTTGAACAGGGTCAGCACGTCCACGAAGCTCATGCCGTGAATCGGGTCGCCGCCGATGCCGACGCAGGTGGATTGTCCCAGTTTGGCCTGGGTGGTCTGATAGACCGCCTCGTAGGTCAGGGTGCCGGAACGGGACACGATGCCGATCTTGCCGGGCAGGTGGATGTGGCCGGGCATGATGCCCATCTTGCAGGCGCCGGGGGTGATCACGCCCGGGCAGTTGGGGCCGATGAGATAAACATTGGGATAATTGTTGGTCAGCACCGCCTTGACCTTGAGCATGTCCATGACCGGAATGCCCTCGGTGATGCAGGCGATGACCTTGATACCGGCGTCCGCGGCTTCCAGGATGGCATCGCCGGCGGCGGGGGCCGGGACGTAGATCATGGTCGCGTTGGCGCCAGTGGCGGCAACCGCGTCATAAACGGTGTTGAACACCGGCTTGCCCAGGTGCGTCGTGCCGCCCTTGCCGGGGCTGATGCCGCCGACCAGGTTGGTGCCATAGGCAATCGCCTGTTCGGAGTGGAAGGTGCCCTGCGAGCCGGTGAAACCCTGGCAGATGACCTTGGTGTTTTTGTCGATCAGAATACTCATGGTGCGCTCTGTTCCTTTTAGTGGAGGGCCGTAGTTCCGGCGCTTATTTGGCGGCCGCGGCCACCGCCAGCTTGGCGGCGGTCGTCAGGTCGTCGGCGGCCTGAATGTTCATGCCGGACTTGGCCAGCATCTCGCGCCCGGCTTCCACGTTGGTGCCTTGCAACCGCACCACGACCGGCAGGGTCAGCCCCACCTCCTTGACCGCGTTGATGATGCCCTCGGCGATGGTGTCGCAGCGGACGATGCCGCCGAAGATGTTGACCAGAATGGCCTTGACCTTGGACGAGGACAGGATCAGCTTGAACGCCCGCGCCACCCGGTCGGCGGTCGCGCCGCCGCCCACATCCAGGAAGTTGGCCGGCTCGCCGCCGTGCAACTGGCACACGTCCATGGTCGCCATCGCCAGGCCGGCGCCGTTGACCATGCAGCCGATGTTGCCGTCCAGGGCCACGTAGTTGAGGCCGATCTCGTGGGCGATGTGCTCGCGCTCGTCTTCCTGGGTCGGATCGCGCAGTTCGGCGGTATCCTTGTGCCGATACAGCGCGTTGTCGTCCAGGCTGACCTTGGCGTCCAGCGCCATCAACTGGCCGTCGGTGGTCACGATCAACGGGTTGATCTCGACCATGCTGCAATCTTTCTGGACGAACAGGTTATAAACGCCATTCAACACTTTGGCGAACTGATCGACTTCCTTCTTGCCCATGCCCATCTTGAAGCCCATGTCGCGGGCCTGATAGGGCTGGACGCCGGCGATCGGATCAACAACGAGCGTCAGAATCTTCTCGGGCGTCTTGGCGGCGACTTCCTCGATGTCCATGCCGCCTTCCGACGAGCCAATCAGAATGATGCGCTTCTTGCTGCGGTCCACCAGACAGCTCAGGTAGTACTCCTTGGCGATGTCCACGCCGTCCTGAATCAGCAGGGCGTGAACCTTGACGCCTTCGGGACCGGTCTGGTGGGTGTGCAGGGTCGAACCGAGCAGCCGGCCGGCCTGCGCCTCCACGTCCTGAATAGTGCGAACGAACTTGACGCCGCCCGCCTTGCCGCGACCACCGGCATGGACCTGGGCCTTGACCACCCATGGCCCATCGTGCCGGATCTCTTTGGCCGCCTCAATCGCTTCCTGCTGGGAAGTCGCTTTAATGCCGGCGGGAACCGCCACGCCGAACTGATGAAGGAGTTCTTTTGCTTGGTATTCGTGCAGGTTCATGCGGTTTACATCCCCCTTTCTGTTGGAGCGTCTATTCTATCCCGAAAAACCACAATCTCACAGACCACTGCGCACCAGGTGGCGGCAGGGCTAAAATGAGTATAGTTTCGCCAGCCCGTAACCGGATGCGGCGCCAGGATCAGCTTGTCCTCTGGTTCCGCCAAATCTGAACTTCCTGGCACTTCTATGCGTAAGCGGCTACCTTCGACCGACCTCGGCTCTTTCTGATGAACCACGTCTCCGCATGACTGACGCCAGCCCGCTCGCTGCTTCGCTCGCTCCCTGGCCAGATCACCGTCATCCCTGGCGGGTGTTGCGCGCATCCCATGTCTACCGTCTGACGCTGGCGGCGCTGCTGCTGATTGCGTTCGAGCTGGACGAACAAAATCGCTTGTTCGGCAAGCAGCATCCAGACCTGTTCCTGGAAGCCGCGCTGGGCTACATGGCGTTGACGGTGCTGGCCATGGCCGGCAGCCACTGGCGATGGCCGAGGCTGGCGGCGCAAATCCATCTGCAAATGCTGATGGATCTGGTAACGCTCACCATCATGATCCACGCCTCAGGCGGGTTGAACAGCAGTCTGAACAGCCTGCTGATCACCGCCGTCGCCGCCAATAGCATCCTGCTGCCGCTATTGTCGGCGCTGCTCGCCGCCGCGCTGGGCTTTTTTCTGCTGATCGGTTCATGGTTAACCAACCAATGGCAGGCTGCCGAGGCGCTGGCGCGCGCTGGACGGGGGCTTGGCGGTTGGGCGGGGTTGGTGGAGCGCCTGACCAACACCTCGGATGACTGGCTTCGCCTGGGGGTGCTGGGCGCCGCGTTGTTCATCGCCACGCTCCTGACCTACGCGCTGGCCGAACGGGCGCGGCGCAGCGAAGCTCTGGCGCGCCGACGCACCCTGGACTTGCTGGAAGTCGCTGAACTGAATCAGGGCATCATTCGCCACCTGCAAAATGGCGTGGTGGTGGTAGACCGTGCAGGGCAAGTGCTGTTGCTCAACGACACCGCCCGGGATGCGCTCGGCTGGACCGGGGCGGAGACCGGCATTACGCTGAATGGGCTGTCGCCGCCGCTGGGGCGGCAACTCTGGGCCTGGCGAGATACCCCCGGACTGGAACCGCAGGCGTTCCGCCCGGTCGAACACCGTCCCGAACTCATCCCGCGCTTTACCCGGCTCAGCGGCCTCCATGCCGACAACATTCTGATCCTGCTGGATGATTCCGAACAGGCCGCCGAGCGCTTGCAACAGCTCAAGTTGGCCGCCCTGGGCCGCTTAACCGCCGGCATCGCTCATGAAATTCGCAACCCGCTGGCGGCGATCAGCCACGCCGCGCAGTTGTTGCAGGAATCCGTCAGCGCCAGCGTCAGCGCCAGCGACCGGCGTCTGATGCAAATCCTTCACGATAATGTCCAGCGCGCCAATCGGATCATCACCGACGTCCTCGATCTGGCCCGGCGCGACCGGGGTAAGCCGGAGCGGCTGATGCTGGCGCCGTGGCTGGAAGATTTCAGCCAGGAATTTATCCATGATCTGGATGGCCCCCCCGTTGAATGGCGGCAAACCGTACAACCTGACTCGCTGACGGTGAATTTTGACCCGCACCAGTTGCGCCAGGTGTTGTGGAATCTGTGCATCAATGCGTGCCAGCACGGGGTTCGGCCCGGCGCGACGCGGCGCATTGATCTGCACGCCGGTCTGGATTACCGCCGGGGTCGGCCATTTCTGGAAGTGCGCGACGCGGGTCCCGGCGTTGCAGAGGAAAATATCGCCAAACTGTTTGAACCGTTCTTTACCACCCGGGCCAGGGGCACCGGCCTGGGTTTGTATCTGGCCCGGGAATTATGTGAGGCCAACCGCGCTCAGTTGCAATACTTGCCGCTTGCCGAGGGGGGTAGTTGTTTCCGCATCACCTTTGCGCCCCTCGCTTCTACCCCGGAGACGGAGTAATGGAAGCTTGCCATGCCCTGATTGTGGATGATGAAGCCGACATCCGCGAACTCATCGAGATGACGCTGCTACCGATGGGCGTGATTTGTTTGACCGCCGAGACCCTGGCCGAGGCGCGCACCCTGCTTAAACGCCAGAGCTTTGGTCTGTGCATTACCGACCTGCGTCTGCCGGATGGCAGTGGACTGGAGCTGGTGGCGTACATTCAAAAGCAGTGGCCCAACCTGCCAGTGGCGGTAATCACCGCTCACGGCAATGTGGAAATCGCAGTGGAAGCGTTAAAACTGGGTGCGTTCGACTTCGTGTCCAAACCGTTTGAACTCTCGGTGCTGCGCAACATGGTGGCTACTGCGCTGCGGCTGAACCGGGGAAGCGAGGGTTCCACCGCCCATCGTCCCGCCTTGCTGGGCCGATCGCCGGCGATGGCTGAACTGCGGGCGTTGATCGCCAAACTGGCCCGCAGCCAGGCGCCGATCCTGATCAGCGGCGAGTCGGGCACCGGCAAGGAACTGGCGGCGCGGCTGATCCATCTGTCCGGGCCACGCGCCGAGCAACCGTTCGTGCCGGTCAACTGCGGGGCCATTCCCGAGCACCTGATGGAAAGCGAGTTCTTCGGCTACAAAAAGGGCAGTTTCACTGGCGCCACCCAGGATAAGGGTGGACTGTTCCAGGCGGCGCGGGGCGGCACGCTGCTTCTGGATGAGGTAGCGGATTTGCCGATGCCCATGCAGGTCAAGCTGCTGCGGGCGATTCAGGAGCGGGCGGTGCGACCGATAGGCGCGCAAGCCGAGGTCGCCATTGACGTGCGCATCCTGAGCGCCAGCCACAAGAATCTGGCGCAGTTGGTGCGAGAGGGCGCGTTCCGCCAGGATCTGTTCTACCGGTTGAATGTGATCGAGATGCGGTTACCCAACCTGCGTGAACATCCCGACGACATTCCGGAGCTGGCTTCAGCGATTCTGGAGCGACTCAGTGGGCAATCCAGGCTACCGCCGCCGAAACTGGTACCGTCGGCGCTGGCGGCACTGCGCGCCTATGCGTTCCCAGGCAACATCCGCGAACTGGAAAACATCCTGGAGCGGGCGTTCACTCTGTGTGAGGATGGCATCATCCAGGCGGCGGATTTATTGCTGCCTACCCCGACAGAACCCGCATCGCCCCGACCACAACCGACGTCGCCCGTGAGCGTGGCTGAACTCCCTGTGGCCCCGGCCGCTAACCACGCCAACCAAGGGCCTGAGCCGCAAACCCTGCCAATCCTGCAACCATCGGCTCTCAATCTGGAGGACTATCTGGAGCAGATCGAGCGGGCGGCGATCCTGCGGGCGCTGGAAGAAACCCGCTACAACAAGACCGCCGCCGCGGAAAAGCTGGGCATCAGTTTCCGGGCGCTGCGCTACCGGCTGAAGAAGCTGGGGCTGGATTGAAAGGAGCAAGCGCAAAAAACCCCGCCGAGGCGGGGTTGGCGTTCAATCCGGAGTTGCTCAATCGTCGCCGGAGAAGATGCCCAGGATTTGCAGCAGGCTCACAAACAGGTTGAAGATTGTGATGTACAGGGTGACAGTGGCCATGATGTAGTTGGTTTCACCGCCATGGATGATGTCGCTGGTCTGCCACAGGATCATGCCGGACATCAGCAGGACCACCATTGCCGACACCGCCAGCGACAGCATCGGGATGTTGAACAACGCCGCACCCAGCCCGGCCAGGAACGCGACCAGGATGCCTACCATCAGGAAGGAGCCCATGAAGCTGAAATCCTTGCGGCTGACCAGCGCGTAGCCCGACAGCGCCAGGAAGATCGCCCCCGTGCCAGCCAGCGCGGTCATCACCACTTGTGAACCGTTCGGCAGGCTCAGGTAGAAATTCAGGATCGGCCCCAGGGTGTAGCCGAGGAAGCCGGTCAGGGCAAACACCGCCGCCAGGCCCCAAACGCTGTTGCGCAGCCGGGTGACGACAAACAGCAGGCCGAAATAACCGCCCAGGGTGATCAGCCAGTGCAGCGGCGGCGCATTCGTGGCCATGGCGAAGCCGGCGGTCAGGGCGCTGAACAGCAGTGTCAGCGATAACAGCATATAGGTGTTGCGCAGCACCTTGTTGGTGGCCAGAGCGCTTTCTGTTGTCAGCGTGACCGGCGCTTTAACCAGCAGATCGTTTTTTTGCAGCATCGTCAAACACACCTCCGATGATTGGAAACTGTCTCTATTGACCGCGCGGCAGCGCTTCCGGTTCACCCGGCGCTGTTCCTGTAGTCAGGGCGTGGCTTTTATACCTGAATCCTCGCCCCATGTCTGTCTCCCGCTTGGCGCTCCGCAGCTACCCTCAGGGGTTTCGCGCCGCGAAATCAATCCGTGGATCCACCAGGCGATAGGTCAGGTCGCTAACCAGATTCAGCAGCAGGCCGATTAAACCAAACACATACAGCGTTCCGAACATCACCGGATAATCGCGCTTGATCACCGCCTCGAACCCCAGCAGGCCCAGCCCGTCCAGCGAGAAAATCACCTCGATCAGCAGCGAACCGGTGAACAACATGCCCACCAGCGTAGCCGGAAAGCCGGCGATTACCAGCAGCATGGCGTTGCGAAACACATGGCCGTACAGCACACGCCCCTCGCTTAGCCCCTTGGCGCGGGCGGTGACCACGTACTGCTTGTTAATCTCATCAAGGAAGGAATTCTTGGTCAGCATGGTCAGCGACGCGAAACCGCCGATCACCATGGCCGTCACCGGCAGGGTCAGGTGCCAGAAATAATCCAGAATCCGCGCCGGCCAACTCAAATCCGCCCAGTTGTCCGAGGTCAATCCCCGCAACGGGAACCAGTCCAGATAACGCCCGCCGGCAAACACGATGATCAGCAGAATGGCGAACAGAAATGCGGGGATGGCGTAGCCGACGATGACCGCCGCGCTGCTCAACACGTCGAACCGCGAACCGTCGCGCACCGCCTTGGCGATGCCCAGCGGAACCGAGATCACATAGATCAACAGCGTGCTCCACACCCCCAGCGAGATCGAGACCGGCAACTTGTCCAGCACCAGGTCCAGCACCGCCCGGTCGCGGAAATAACTCTTGCCGAGATCGAAGCTCAGGTAGTCGCGGACCATCCGCCCAAAGCGCACATAGGCCGGCTGGTCGAAACCGAACTGGCGGTTGAGTTCGGCGATGAAGGTCGGATCGAGACCCTGCGCGCCGCGATAGGCGCCAGGACTACCAGTGGCTGAGGGTGGCGCGCTGCCCCGTCCGGCCTCCACCCCCTCGCCGCCGCCGACCCGGGCGGTGGCCGACACGGCGGTATTCTTGAGTTGCGCCAATATCTGTTCCACCGGTCCGCCGGGCGCGATCTGGACGATGGCGAAGTTGATGGCGATGATGCCCAGCAGGGTCAACGGAATCAGCGCCAGGCGGTGGAGGATGTAGGCGAGCATGAGAGAAACAGGGAGTTGGATGGTTTCACAAGGTTATCACGAAGAACCCCGGCTTGAAGCCGTCCCGATCCTGAATGTCTATGTGCGCACGGCCCGCGCGAATGCCTCGGCAGCCCACTGATTGATGCTCTTCCCACTCGCTTGCGCGGCCATGGCGACCGCCGCATGGATCTCAGGCGGCACGCGCAGCATGAGCTGGCCTGAATAGGACTTCTGCGGCGCGCGATTCAGCTTCTCGCAGGTGGTCAGATAATCCTCCACCGCTTCCTCAAACGCCGTGCGCAGTTCGCCCACCGACTCACCGTGAAACCCAACCACATCCTTGATACCGGCGATATGACCGATAAAGCATCGATCTTCCTCGCTGTATTCGATTCGGGCCGCATACCCTTTGTAAATCATCTTGTTCATGGTTTGATGCCTGCCTGCTCCAAGAAACATCGCGCATCGCGCACCTGGTAGGGCTTCGCCTCTTTCCCTGGGTGGGGCCGATGGAACGTCGCTACAACACCCTGTAGCTCGAAACGCACCCGCGACCCGCTCCCTTCCACCGTCCGTGCGCCCACCGCCAGGAAAAGCGCTTCGATATCGCGCCATGCCAACGAGGCGGGTACCGGTGTTTGAAAGACCTTATCGAGGGTGTCGCGATGGCGTTTATTCATTGTTAAATGATAGCATATTCTGCTATCAAGTCATCCGATACCGCCAGCCCGCGCGCTGCGATAGGCGCCCGGTCCCGATTCAGCGCCATCGCGGCCGCCGATCCGAGCGGCGCCTAGCGAACCTCCACCACCGTCTCCAAATCGCCCGCCGCGACCGCGTTCAGGTAGGCGAGAATCAAATCCCGGGTGAGATAGCGACCGAACTGCTTTTCGTCCTGCTCGCGGACGATGGGGAATTGCGCCAGGATGTAATCGGCGTCGTTTCGACTCAGACCGTAGAGATGGAAGAACAAGGCGTCCAGCCGCGCCAGCCGGTGACGGCGGTCGTCTTCGTCCCAGACGAACGGCTCGCCCTCATAGCCCATGTCGGCGGCGAAGGGTCGCAGGTCCAC
>CALMNY010000335.1 GCA_937872125.1 uncultured Candidatus Competibacteraceae bacterium
GAATAGCAGTTCCTGGCGCAGTTTCGGGTCATCGGGTAGACGAATTTGCGCCAGACGCGGTCCGCTGCTGGCGCTGCGCTTCAGTTCCGGGTATTTCAGCCGGTCCGATTCCACCTCTGCCGCCGGGATCGAAGTGAAGCGGTCCACTACGAACACCACGAAAGCCGGGCGTTGCTGGTAGATGATCGTCCCGCCGTAGAGCAACGCGCCCAGTTGCAGCAGCCCGATGCAGATCAGATCAAATGTCAGGCCGGGTTTGCCCGGCTTGAATACCACCAGAGTCAGCAGTGGTCCCAACCCCATGTTCACGCCAGCTACGATACCCAGCACCTTCCAGCCGTCGTTGATCTCGAAATAGGGCGCGGGATACCAAGCAAACTTCATTAGGCTCAGCACGGCCAAGATTGTAACGGTGCTGAGCGTCAGGTGGATGGTAAAGGCGCCCGACCGGGTCATGGCAATGATCCTTTTTCGCTCCGCAGTATCAGAGAGAATGGAAACCTGGGCCAAGTAACACCGTAACCGTTCACACCCCTCTCCCCAGCCCTCCCCCACAAGGGGGGAGGGAGCCTTGTGAAACAGTGAGTTGCTGAACTCCCCCTCCCCTCGTGGGAGGGGGTTGGGGGGAGGGGGTGAACGCTTACGTAACACCTATCTCACTGGTTCATTATGATTATGTGTCAGTTGCCGCAGAAGGAGTTGCAAATGAATGGGTGGTTGGTTGATGGGCTTCTGATGATTATTAAAAGCTTCCAGCAGCGCGTTGGCCTTCACCTTATCACCCATAGCCAGATAAGCCGTCAAGCCGGCGGCTAGTAAATAACCCGCCTCTTGCGCGGAAAGCTTTTCCTTGGGCGAGGTCTCGATCAAACGCTGCGCCAGCGTCGCCATCGAACGGGCCTCCCGCGAGCCGATGGCGCGGTGCAGGGCGAACCAGTCGCGTGTGGTTTCCGACAGGGCGTTGTAGCCCGGCTGACTGGCCAGATAATCCCACAAGGGCGCTACCCGGCTGGGAGGCAAGTGGGGATTAACAAGGCCGGCGATATCCAGCAATACGGAACGCACCAACTCATCGGCCAGTTGTTGCGGAGCGCTGACCGCCAGTTCCCGGATTAGCAGTTGTGTATCGGATGCAACTTGGCCGAGATTTTTTCGAGTAACAACTTGTTGATTTAAAATGGCTTCTACGGTTTTTTTAGCCAGTTGCTGAAGTTCCGACACTGTGAAAAAGGGCGCTGCCGTGGCCGGTGTTTCGCCTGCCCGGATATGCCCGTCGAGCATTTCCAGGACCGGGATGGGGGCGAAGTGCAGTTGATTTAGGATTGTGGCGTCTTCCTTTAGATAGCGGCTTTTGGGGGCGTGCAGGCTCAGATAGGGAAAGAAGTCAGAATTGGCTGGTGCGCCAAAAGAAGCGAACAGCGGTTGCAGTAATGCCTTGTTGCCCAAGCGGCGCGCTTCGACATCCTGTATGGATTGCAATCCCACTCGCTTTAGTTGCTCCTGCAATTTAGGCTCCGACAGAAGCCATGGGTCAAGTGGATTCAAATGACCACCATGGCTGGCGATAATCAGGATGTTCGTGCTATCCGTGTTGAATACCACGTAATCGCTGAAGTGCGGCGCCAGTGCCTGGAACACCGATGAAGCCAGGGTTGGATTGGATTCATACAGTTGCAACCATTGCACCAGTAATCCGCGCTCATTCAGGTGATTTTTGATGTAGCGGTAAAATTCCTCCGAAAACAGGCTGGCGACGCCGCTCACCCAGGGGTTTGACGGTTCCGAAATAATGATGTCGTAGCGGGCGTTGTGGCTGGAAAAATAGGTTTTGGCGTCTTCGATATGAATGCGACTGCGGGGGTCGGTGAAGGCGCGTTCCACGAAGGGGCCAAATCCCCGCGCGCCCTCCACCATCGCCTGTTCGATCTCGACCGTATCCACGCGTTCGAGCCGATCAGTGCCCAGCAGATTGTGGGTGGTCATCCCCGAACCCAAGCCGATGTTGGCGACGGTTTTGGCGTCGGGCCGCAGGGATAGTGGCAGCACGGCGGCCATAACCATGGTAATTTCGTCCAGCGAGCCGGTTGTTATTTTGGTGTGGATGCTGGCGTCGGGTTTGCCATTGGTGGAGATGGTCATTTGCCCATTTTTATCCATGAAACGGGCGATGGTGGCGGTTTTGCCATCCCGGTAATACTGGACTTCGGTATCCGGGGACAATCTTTTGAGACCACCACGATAGACGCCGCTGGCCATACGCAAGGAATCGAAGTGCACCGTCAAAACAATCGCGACGAATGCCAGCGCCGCCGCGCCCGCGCTGGCGGGTAACTCCCAGCGCCAGCGCCACTCGGGCCGAGCCAGCGCCAGCAGGGCGAGACCCACGACGATGTCCAGCAACGCCCCCAGGCTGACCAGCCCCTTGACGCCGATGGCCGGCATCACCACATGCACTGCCAGCAGCACGCCCAGGATCGCGCCGACCGTGTTGGCGCTGTACACGCGCCCGATGCTGCGTTCGCCGGCGCCGCGTTGCAGCAGCGCGTAGGTGAACAGCGGCAGCGTCATCCCGGCCAGAAACGTCGCCGGGATCATGATCGCCATGGCGATGGTCTGACTGGTCAGGTTGAACAGGGTGTACCCACCGTCGGTTTTGCTCAGGCTGCCGATCATGAAGCCCATGAAATCGAAGCTGGAGTTGTACAGCGGCAGGGTGCCCACCGCGCCCAGGCCCATCAACACCTGTACGTAGCCGGCGTAGCGCAGCGGCGCGGCGATGCGGTCGAGGCGGCGACGGATCCATAACCCGCCCAGCGCCAGGCCCAGAATGAAGGCGCTTAACATCAACTCGAAGGCTTGGGTGGAGCTGCCGAGCACCAGGCTCAACATCCGAATCCAGCCGATTTCGTAGAAAAACGAAGCCAGGCTGGAACTGAGCGCGATAGCGAGCAGCGCCACGGTCAACCCCGAGAAGGCCACCTGGCCGGACGATCTGGCGCTTTCCACGGGCGCGGGTACATTGCGGCCCTTGGCGATGCCCCATACCACGATAGCCAGCAGCACGTTCACGATGCTGGCGGTCAGGATCGTGCCTGGCAAGCCGATTGCGGGAATCAGCACGAACACGCTGACCAGCACCCCCGCCGCCGCGCCGAGGCTGTTGGTGAAATAC
>CALMNY010000336.1 GCA_937872125.1 uncultured Candidatus Competibacteraceae bacterium
CCTGGCTCGACGCCGCCGTGGCGGCGCTGGCGCAATTTCCCGAACCCCTGCCGATTCCCGCCGGCGCCCCGCCCCTGCCCTGGCGGTATCTGCTGTTCACCCGGCTGCTGTGCGATCACCTGGAAGCCGCCTACGGCGAGCTGCGCCGCCGGGGGATCGCCGCGCGGTGCCCGCTGACCGATTTAGCCGACCCATTCCCGCCGCCGCGCCTGACGCACCCGCCGCGCCGGCCGCCGCCCCCGGACGGATGGGGCGCGCTGCTGGCCGGCGCGCGCCTACCCGAGGCCGGGCTGTGTTACGTGCTGGCGGCGATGGAACGGGGGGTTGACTGGGCGGATGCGGCCGCGTTCTGGCGGCGGCTCGGTTCGGAGACCGCCCCGGACCCCGCGCCGGCTCCACCGCCGTTGCAACCCGCCGGCGCGACCGGATCGGCTCCGGCAGCCGTAACCCCGCCCGCCCGGGCGCTCGCCCCGCCGGACGCCGAACCCGTCCCGGCCGACGACCCCCTGGACGCCGTGGCCCGCGCCGCGCTGGCCGCACGGGTCGCCGCGCCCAGCTTCAACCGCCACAGCGGTGACGCCTGGCTTCATGAGGGCACGCTCTACGTCGCGGCCCAGGCCTTCGCCCGGGAACTGCACGCCCATCCCTGGGTCCAGGCCCACCCGGAGTTCCAAAACCGCAAAGTCCTCTACCGCCACCTCGCCGCCCGGGGCCTGATCGCGCCCGATGGCGGCCAGCGTATCTGGCCGCTGTGGGTCTGCGAGGAGGGACAATTGAACCCGCGCTACGTCTCGGCGCTGAAAATGGCCGCCCGCCTGGCGGCCGGGCTCACCGCCGGCCCCGCCTTTCAGGGCTGGCTGCGCCCGGCGACCGCGCGCGAAATCCGCGTGTTTCGGGCGCGACGGGAAGTGCGCTATCCCTCCCCGCCGTGAACGGCGGGGCCTCTCGCGCAAATCGGGTGAGCCGAGCGAGAATGTCATGACAATGGCATGACAATTTGCGATACTGCTTTTTATTGGGTTGGAGAACGCCGATGCTGAACGCCACCCGTTCCGAGAAACTGGATTTGCGGCTGACCCCAGCCGCCAAGCAATTGCTGCACGCCGCCGCCGCCGCCGAACGCCGCTCGGTGAGCGAGTTCGTGCTGGATAGCGCCTTGAGCCGCGCGGAGGAAACCTTGGCCGACCGGCGCTTCTTCGGGCTGGACGCCGAGCGTTGGGCGGCATTCCTGGCGGCGCTCGACGCCCCGCCGCGCCCGCTGCCCCGTCTGGAGCGGCTGTTTGCCGAACTCAGCCTGTTCGAGGGCGGCAAGGCTCCATGACCGACTTCGCCATCGAAAAACTGGCGCGGCGGCATCCGGTGGAATCGTTCGACTGCGGGCAACCCGCCCTCAATCGTTTTCTGGCCCGGTTTGCGCTCGCCAGCCAGCAGGCCAACGCCTCGCAGACCTATCTGGGGTTGGCCGATGGGGAAATTGTGGGGTTTTATACCTTGGTGGTCAGCGAGGTGGCCTACACGGACGCGCCGGAGCGGCTGATCAAGGGGCTGGCCCAGCATCCCGTGCCGCTGATGCTGCTGGCGCGGCGGGCGGTGAGCGTGGCTTGGCAAGGCCGGAGCGTCGGCGCGGGTTTGCTCAAGGATGCGATGCAGCGAACCTTGCAGGTGGCCGAGATGGTCGGTGTTCGAGCGCTGGCCGCGCACGCCAAGGATGAGACCGCCCGCGCCTTTTACGAGCGGTTCGGCTTTATCGCCTCGCCCACCGACCCGCTGCATGTGTTTCTGCTCACCAAGGATTTGCAGCGGGTGGTGGGGCCATCTTGACCGCGACGGAACGACGATCAGAGCCGGCCATCGAATCCGCCCGCCGCGCCCGCGAGCGCCTCCACCCGTTCGCGCAAGTCGCTATTCGCGGCAAAGCGCGCCCGCCCGTCCCGGCGGATCGGGTTCGGCTCGGCATCAAAGGCGGCCTGATAGATTTCGCCATAGCGGCGACGCCATGCCGCGCGCTGGCGGGGATCGAGCAGCCGACGCAACTGCGCTTCAATCCAGGCGGTATCGAGCGGTTGATGCGGAACCTCGTCGAGGTGGCCCACCCCGTCCGCGTCCGATGCGGACGCAGGAAGCTCGTTGGTGGCCGCCGCCGCGCGGGAAGCAAATTCGGCATCGCGGTCGGACGCTGGAACAGGATCGGTTGCCGGCGACGGTCCTGCGTCGGGTTCCAGCGCCGTCGCTGCAGGTCGGTCCACGCCGGTGTCCGGCGGCAACGCGGAATCGGGAGCGGGCCGAGGGGTGTTGAAATAGTCCGGCAGCCGGGGCCAGTGTTCGCGCAGCCGCGCCCGCACGAAAGCCAGGGGGGGCAGGCGCCCGCCCGCCTGGCGCACCAGGCGCCAGGGCACTCCGGCAATTCGCCGTAATCCTGGCCCGCGCCGGGCAACAAGACCGGCCCGCAGTGCGGGCAGCCGCCGCCGCTCCGCCCGTCGGCCGGCGCCCGCCCCTGGCGCCATCGGGCCCCCGCCCGGGGGT
>CALMNY010000337.1 GCA_937872125.1 uncultured Candidatus Competibacteraceae bacterium
CCGGTACAGGGCACAGCTAAGCCGCTTATGTCAACGTTGATTTCATCCTTGCCGCCGTGCCCCTACATTTCATCCCCGGCCCGAAATACCGGCAGGGGCACAACCGTCGTTAAAAACGCACAAGGCGGCACCACGGCAGCCTTGTGAGTGACAGGTCCGTATCAATTGTAACGGCAGGGCAGTCTTCAGCGCGGTTCGACGATCAGCTTGATGGCCGTGCGGGTCTTCCCCTCGATATCCACGTCCACGAACTCGGGGATGCACACCACCGCAATGCCATCCTCCGCCAGATAGCCCTTGGCCAGCACCATCGCCTTGACGGCCTGGTTGACCGCGCCGGCCCCGATGGCCTGAACTTCGGCCCGTTTGTGTTCACGTACCACCCCGGCGATTGCCCCCGCGACAGCGGCAGTGCGGGAGTTTGCTTTGACTTTGATGACGTCCATAGGATGCCCTCCCTTCAGGGTATTTTCAGATGCGGCAATCTGCATTTTTCAGGGGCCAAGATCCCTTCTACACTCAAATGCCTTTATTAATGTAGACTATCTTGATGATAAAATTGTACTGGAAACGTTGTGGAAAAACAAGAATCGAAATCCTTAACTCTTTTATAGAAAGTATAGGATTTAGTAGTTAATAGTAGAGGCTGTGGATATGTGGATAAACCCGCCGGAGGGCTGGATTCGGCGCACATGCAGGCCGGCCGGCTGAAATTGTCCCGTATATGCCGGTTTTTCACCGTGCCGCCGGCTGAATAAAACTGTGGATAACGTGGGAGAAATCAAAGCGGTTTGACGCGCCTTTTTAAGCGAAAATCCAATTTTGGTTTTATCTGCGTATGGAACATGTGTACCCCCCAGATATGGGGGTGCGGGCGTGAACCGGCGCGCGTAATAATCGAATAGACGTTCCAAGTTATCCACACTTGAGTCAAGTTATCCACAGTTTTCCCCAGGTTATCCACAGTTTTTGAGGAAAAACGGGCTTTCTGATGGAATCATGGCATTCGCATAGCAATCCGAAGCACCGGCATATCTGGGGGAGACCTTGAGGATTTGAGTCAAAAAAAGGCGGTTTTTTGGGCGAAAAAAGGTTTCTTCACCAAATCTGAATAATTATAGGATACACTTAACCAGGTTTGCGCGCGGCTGCGCCGCCGAAACCGAATTTTTGCACGCAAGTGGAGAAGATTATGAAGTTGAATCGAAAACAATGGACCCGCGCTCTGGCCGCCGCGGCGATGGGCGTGCTGGTGTTTGCGCTGGCAGCCTGCCAGGCGGCCACGCCAACCGCCACCGAGACCCCCACCCCCGAAGGCCCCACCGCCACACCGACCGTGGCGCCGTTGGTGCTGGAGGGCGCCGTCACCACCGACAGCGGGCTGCAATTCCTGGAGGAGACGGCCGGCAGCGGCGCCGCGCCGCAGCCCGGCAACCTGATCACCATGGATTACACCGCCTCGCTGGTGGACGGCACCGTGCTGGTGGACACCTACTCGGAAGGCGAGCCGGTGACCACCGTGTGGGGCAAGGACTGGCTGCTGCCCGGTTGGGAAGAAGGCATGGGCCTGATGAAGGCCGGCGGCAAGGCCAGGATGGTGCTGCCGCCCGAGCTGGCCTTTGGCGCTGAGGGCTACGGCAGCTTCATCCCGGCCAACGCGCAGGTGATCATCGAGGTGGAACTGCTCAAGGTGGAGGAAGCGCCTCAGCCGGGCGAAGTGAACGCCGACCAGTTGACCACCAGCGACACCGGGTTGCAGTATTTTGACCTGGTGGCAGGCACCGGCGAGGAAGCCGTGAAGAGCGCCACCGTCGCCACGCATTACACCATCTGGGTCAAGACCGAGACCGGTTTTGATTACGTCGATACCTCGCTGCGCGACGACCCGCTGGAATTCGTCGTCGGGCGCGGCGACATGGTCTTCCCCGGCTGGGAAGAGGGCGTGACCGGCATGAAGGTGGGCGGCAAGCGCTACCTGGTGATCCCGCCCGACCTGGGCATGGGCGATCAGGATAACGGCATCGTGCCGGCCAATTCGACGCTGGTGATGGAGATCGAGCTGACCAGCGTGGTGCCGCCGCAGGTGGCCACCGTGGTGGACGAGGCCGATTACACCGTCACCGAGAGCGGGCTGAAGTATTACGACCTGGTGGAGGGCACCGGCGACCCCGCTGCGGCCGGACAGACGCTGGTGGTGAATTACACCGGCTGGCTGGAAGACGGCACGCAGTTTGACAGCTCGGTCGGCGGCAGCCCCTACACCTTCTCGCTGGGCGCGGGCAGCGTCATCGCCGGGTGGGATGAGGGTCTGGTGGGCATGAAGGTTGGCGGCAAGCGCCAGCTCGTCATCCCCGCGGCGCTGGGCTACGGCGACAGCGGCTCGGGCATCATCCCGGGCGGCGCCACGCTGATCTTCGAGGTCGAGCTGGTCGAGATCCAGCCGACGGAGTAGGCGGCAGGGAACCGTAAGAAGGAACAGGATGAGCAGGAATTTGCGCTCATCCTGTTTTTTTTGCGTGTCGCCGGTTTCACGCGCGGCAGGTATTTATCGGGCTGGCCGGGTCGGGCAGAAAAACGACTGACGTCATCACTACGATCGAACTACATCCCGGACACGGCCAGTCACGGGTTGAATCGCGTCCGTTGTTCAGGCTGCCGCGCCCTTCAAATCCAAAATCTACAATCTAAACTCTACGTTTCTTTCACTTCTTCTTCTTTTCGGTCCGTTCCGCCGCGCGCGCCAACGCCACCCGCCCGATCAGCTCATACGGGATCGGCTCGCTGAGCGGGAATTGCAGC
>CALMNY010000338.1 GCA_937872125.1 uncultured Candidatus Competibacteraceae bacterium
CTGGCGCGAATTGTTCCCGGACCGGTTTTATCTGGAAGTGCAGCGCACGGGCCGGCCCCAGGAAGAGGCGTATCTGGAAGCGGTCGTGGATTTGGCGGCGGTCACCGGGACGCCGGTGGTCGCTACCAATGAGGTCTGTTTTCTCCAGCGCGAGGATTTCGAGGCCCACGAAGCACGGGTGTGCATTCACGATGGCGCGACCCTGGACGACCCGCGCCGGCCCCGCCGCTACAGCGACCAGCAATATCTGCGAACTCCGGCGGAGATGGCGGAGCTATTCGCCGATTTGCCCGAGGCGCTGGAAAACAGCGTTGAAATTGCCCGGCGATGCAACCTGCGCCTGGAACTGGGCAAGAACGTGCTGCCCGATTTTCCAGTTCCTGCGGGCATGACCACCGCAGACTATTTCACCGCCCAGGCCAGGGCTGGGCTGGAGCAGCGGTTGCCGCGATTGCTGGATCCCACGGCCCCGGATTTCGCCGCGCGCCGCCAGCCCTATGACGCCCGGTTGGAGCTGGAGCTGAAAGTCATCATCCAGATGGGCTTTCCCGGCTATTTCCTGATCGTCGCCGATTTCATCCAGTGGGCGCGGGCGCATGGGGTGCCGGTCGGGCCGGGGCGCGGCTCCGGCGCCGGCTCGCTGGTCGCCTACGCCCTCGGCATCACCGATCTGGACCCGCTGGCGTATGACTTGCTGTTCGAGCGGTTCCTGAATCCCGAACGGGTCTCGATGCCGGATTTCGATATTGATTTCTGCATGGAAGGCCGGGACCGGGTCATCGAATACGTCACCCAGCGCTACGGCCGGGAGCGGGTGTCGCAGATTGCGACTCATGGCAGCATGGCGGCCAAGGCGGTGGTGCGCGACGTGGGGCGGGTGCTGGGTCATCCCTACGGGTTCGTGGATCGTATCGCCAAGCTGATTCCGTTCGAGTTGGGCATCACCCTCGACAAAGCGATTGAGCAGGAAGCGGAACTGCGCCGGCTGTATGAAAACGACGAGGAAATCCGGGCGCTGATTGATCTGGCCCGCAAGTTGGAGGGACTGGCGCGCAACGTCGGCAAGCACGCGGGCGGAGTGGTAATCGCGCCGACCAGCCTGACCGATTTTTCGCCGCTGTACTGTGAAGAAGGCGATTCGAGTCTGGTCACCCAGTTCGACAAGGATGATGTGGAAGCCGCCGGACTGGTCAAGTTCGATTTCCTGGGCCTGCGCACCCTGACCATTATTGACTGGGCGTTGCAGACCGTGAACCGGCAACGCGCGACGCAGGGCGAACCGCCGCTGGACATCGCCGCCATTCCGCTGAACGACCCGCAAACCTTCGAGTTGTTGAAGCGTTACCAGACGACCGCCGTATTCCAGTTGGAATCCAGCGGGATGAAGGATTTGATTCGTCGCCTGCAACCGGACTGTTTTGAAGATATGGTGGCGCTGGTGGCGCTGTTTCGGCCCGGCCCGCTGCAATCGGGCATGGTGGATGATTTCATTGATCGCAAGCATGGCCGCGCCCGGATTGAATATCCGCATCCGGCATTGGCTCCGATCCTGAAGCCGACTTATGGCGTCATTCTTTATCAGGAACAGGTGATGCAGATTGCCCAAGTCCTGTCGGGCTATACCCTCGGTGGGGCTGATTTGCTGAGGAGAGCAATGGGCAAGAAGGACGCCGAGAAAATGGCCAAGGAGCGGAATGGATTTGTGAAAGGCGCGGTAGAACGCCAGGTTGAACCGGAAACTGCTTCTTATATATTTGATTTAATAGACAAATTCGCGGGCTATGGCTTTAACAGATGTTTAAGTGGCAATACTATTATTATAGAGGCGGATACTGGAGAGGAAACCACAGTCGAGGCGCTTTTTAAAAATCCACGCAAATTTTCAATTCATGCACTGGCTGATCATGGCAAATTACAGATCAGGCCGATTTCTGATGTCGTATGGAATGGTCAAAAACCAGTATTTGAACTTACGACCGCCTTGGGTAAACGGATTACTGCTACGGCTAATCATCCGTTCCGGGTGTTGAATGGTTGGACTCTTCTGGAAAATCTTCGTATTGGCGACCGTATCGCGGTGCCTCGGAAACTCCAGATTGCTGCCAAAAAATCTTGGCCCAGGCATAAACTCATTACTCTTGCGGGTTTGTTATCGGAAGGTAATACTTGCCACCCCACTTGCCTGTATTTTTACGGCAATGAGCCGTTGCTGGTAGCGGATTTCGCTGCCGCCGTAGCGCAATTTCCTAACTCGGTAGCGCGAGTCTATCCCCGTTCCAATAACCGTCTGGAAGTATGCGTCAGCACCGGCCAGGACCGACGCTTCCATGCGGGACAAATACCCTGGAATGCCCGCCCAACGACTTGTGGTTCCCTGGCTCTGGCGGTAGAGCCGGAAGCCCTCCCACGCCGTAGCGGTGCGTTTGAGTGGGCGCAGGAATTGGATTTGCTCGGACGCAAGGCCACGGAAAAACAAATCCCCTCTCCCGTGTTTGAATTGTGCGATGCCGATTTGGAACTGTTCCTGGGACGCTTGTGGGCTGGCGATGGCTTTATTGCCACCGAGAAGCGGGCGGCCTTACCCCCCTTCTATGCAACCTCTTCACGAAAACTGGCTGAGGGGGTGCCAAACCTGTTATTGCGTCTTGGC
>CALMNY010000339.1 GCA_937872125.1 uncultured Candidatus Competibacteraceae bacterium
GCGGGCTGTCCTCGCCACCGGAACGCAGGCTGTCAAACTCCCATTCCTGCAAGACCCCCTGCGACAGCGTCGGTCCCGGCCAGATCAGATCGAGCTGAACGATCCGGCCGTGCCGCGACAGGGCGAAACGCAACTCGCCCACGCCATACTCCTGCTTCAAGTGGCCGGCGAGCGCATCAATCACCTGGGCCAGGGTGAAGCTGTCCACCTTGACCCAGAGCGAGGGATCAATTTCATCCGCCTGGACCTTCAGACCCAGCCGGGTTTCGATCCGGCGTCGCGCGGCGGCGATGGCGTCGGCCCCCAGCATCTCTTCCAGCGGCCAGCGGGTCTTGAGCGCATCGGCGTGGTCGGCGGTCAACTGATACAGCTTGTCGCTGAGACGGCCCACCTCTTCGTTGATGACCCGGATAAAGCGGTCGTGATCGGCCGCTGCGCAGTCTGGATAGCGGGTGAGCATCTCCACTGCCGCGCGAATGCTGGCCAGCGAGGCCCGGCTGGCTTCAGTGAACGACTGCAATACCATGTCGCGGGTGGCGTCGAGTTCGAAATCGCGGGTGATGTTCTCCACGGTCAGCACGAAGCCGCTGACCGTGGGCTGACCGGCGGGTCTGCCAGCCTGATCCAAGGATGGCTCGGCGGCCAGGACCGGCGCCATGTGAACCCGGATGAACTGGCCGGCCCGGCTGGTGAATACGAACTGGGCCGTAGGGTCGGGTTCGCCCTTTTCCAGCCGCGTCTCGATGCTCTCGCGCACGTGGATCAGCAGATTGCGATCAATGAGGGCGAAAATCGGCCGGCCCAGGCCGATCCGCGCCGCCGATCCGGCGCCGGACGAAGCGCCGAGCGCCTGGCGGGCGCGCTCGTTGTACAGCAGGATGCGCCCGTTACGGTTGCACACCAGCACGCCCTGGGACAATTCGGACATCAGCGCCGCCAGCCGGTGCTTCTCCTCCTCCACCGACGCTTTGGCCTGGGCGATCCGGGCTTCGAGATCGTGCGCCAGAGTTTCGCTGTGTTCGGCCAGATCGTTCACCGCCTGAGTCAAATGCCGGAGTTCGGGCGGGCCAGCGGGTTCGAGGCGATGGCTGGAATGCGCGTTCAGAATGATGCGGATACCTTCCGCGATTTTCAGCGGGCCTTTGACGTAAAGCTGATAGACCACGCCAAAGGCGATGCCGAGAATCGCCAAGCGTAATATTCCCAGTTCCGCCAGCAATTCCACGCGCGGGGCCAGCATCGCGGCAAGCTGTTGCTGGCTTTCCAGCTCCAGCACGTAGTACAGCGCGTAATTCCCCGCCAGTTCCAAAACCGCCACCAGCACGAGAAAAATGATCAGGGCAACAATGAATTTGAGGGTTTCGTTCACGATCGGACCCAGGCAAGGCCAAGTTGACGGTACATCATAGACAAGACCGGCCAAGGCTTATACATTTCCAAGACCTAACCCGTGGTTCGCGGGGCGGGAACCAGCACTCACCAACCGAGGAGAAAGAACAAAATGTCAAGTGAAGTATACGAGCGAATTCGAAGAAATCCAAAATTTGACGAGCTGGTCAGCAAACGCAGCCGTTTCGCCTGGACACTGACGGCCGTGGTGCTAGGCATCTATTTCATTTTCATCATGGTCGTGGCGTTCAACCCAATGCTACTGGCCACGCCCATCTGGGAAGGCGGCAAGGCCTCGATTGCCTGGCCCATCGGCGCGGGCATGATCCTGTTGTTCTGGTTGATGACCGGCCTCTATATCCGCCGCGCTAACGGCGAATTCGATGACATCAATTCCGAGATTATCAAGGGGGCTATCGAATGAACCGTGGAATGCTGAAATTCGCCGCCGCGGCGCTAGCCGTGAGCTGGATGGGCCTGGCCATGGCCGCCCCGGACGTGGGCCAGGCCCAGAAACAGGCGCTGAACGTCCACGCCATCGTGATGTTCTTCATCTTCGTGATGATGACCCTGGGCATCACCTATTGGGCGGCCAAGCGCACCAAGTCGGCCAGCGACTACTATGCCGCCGGCGGCGGCATCACCGGGACGCAGAACGGCCTGGCCATCGCCGGCGACTACATGTCGGCGGCCACCCTGCTCGGCCTCACCAGCATGACCTACTTCCAGGGTTTCGACGGCTACATCTACTGCATCTGCTTCTACGTCGGCTGGCCGTTCATCATGTTCATCATGGCCGAACGGCTGCGCAACCTGGGCAAGTTCACCTTCGCCGACATCACCTCCTACCGGCTGGATCAGCGGCGGGTCCGCACCGTCGCGGCCATCGGCTCGCTGACCGTGGTGGTGTTCTATCTGATCGCGCAGATGGTGGGCGCGGGCCAGCTCATCAAGCTGCTGTTCGGCATGGAATACTGGATGGCGGTGGTCATCGTCGGCGTGCTGATGGTGATCTACGTCACCTTCGGCGGCATGATCGCCACCACCTGGGTGCAGATCATCAAGGCCTGCCTGCTGCTCGGCGGCGGCACGCTGGTGATGCTGCTGGCCTTTTCCCAGTTCGGCTTCAGCCTCGAGACGTTGGCCACCAAGGCGGTCGAGAATTCCAAGAAAGGCATGGCGCTGATGGCGCCGGGCGCTTTCCTGTCCGATCCGGTCACGGCGGTCTCGCTGTCGCTCGGCCTGATGTTCGGCACCGCCGGTCTGCCGCACATTCTGATGCGCTTCTTCACCGTGCCCAACGCCAAGGAAGCCCGCAAGAGCGTGTTCATCGCCACCCTCTGCGTCGGCTTCTTCTTCACCGTGGTCGCCATCATGGGACTGTCGGCGATCACCATCGTCGGCACCAACCCGCAATATTTCGAGGGCGGCGACCTGGCCGGCAAGCTGCTGGGCGGCGGCAACATGCCCGCCATGCACCTGGCGCACGCGGTCGGCGGCAACCTGATGCTGGGCTTCCTGTCGGCGGTGGCCTTCGCCACGATTCTCGCCGTGGTGGCGGGGCTGGCGCTGGCCGGCGCGTCCGCGATCTCGCACGACCTCTACGCCAACGTGATCCGTCAGGGTCAGGCGACCGAGGCGGAAGAAGTCCGCGTCTCCAAGATGTCCTCGCTGGGGTTGGGCGTCATCGCCGTGCTGCTCGGCATCGCCTTCGAGAAGCAGAACGTGGCGTTCATGGTCGGTCTGGCCTTCGGCGTGGCCGCCTCATGTAATTTCCCGGTGCTGATCCTGTCCATGTACTGGAAGGGATTGACCACGCGCGGCGCCATCTGGGGCAGCATCGCCGGCCTGGTTTCGGCGGTATTGATCGTCGTGCTGTCGAAAGCGGTGTGGGTCACTGTGCTGGGCAATAAAGATCCAATCTTCCCCTACGAACAGCCGGCGATCTTCTCCATGCCGATCGCGTTCTTCTTTGCGTGGCTGGGCTCGGTGACCGAGAAGAGCGCCCGGGCGGCGAAGGAAATCGAGGCGTTCGAGGACCAGTACGTGCGGGCGCAGACCGGCTTCGGCGCGGCGGGCGCGGCGGCGCACTAGCAAATCCCGGCGGCGCGATCCGGCGCGAGGCCGGGTCATTCGCAGCCAGCGGAAAAAGACCACGGCGGGCGTTGCTGAAGTCCGCCGTGGTCCAGACCCCACCCCTATTCAGTTCCTGAAGATGGACGTTGACCGGCTCGAACCGAAGACGAGCGATCACCGTAACCCGGAAAGGAGATTGCAATGCCTCGCGGACCTCAGTCGAAAGGCCGGTGCGCCTATTGTGGACAAGAAACCACCAAGAGCGGCATGACCAAACATCTGGCCGCCTGCCCCCAACGCCGAGCGGCTATCGAACAGGCCGGCGGCAAGAAAGGCGCGAGCGAAACGCTTTATCACCTCCGCATACAGGCGGCGAATCAAAGCGAGTTCTGGCTGGATTTGGAAATGCGCGGCAGCGCCAAGCTGGCGGATTTGGATCACTACCTGAGAGCTATCTGGCTGGAATGCTGCGATCACTTGAGCCAGTTTTCCATGGGTAAGCGCTGGGGCGAGGAAATTTCCCAGAACCTCAAAGCCAAAGCCATTTTCGCTCCCGGCGTCGAACTCACCCATATCTACGATTTCGGCACCACATCGCAAACGCAGATCAAAGTCGTGGGAACGCGGGAAGGCAAGCCCACGACCAAGCATCCCATCGCGCTCATGGCGCGCAATTTGATGCCGGAAGCCAAGTGCATCGAGTGCCACCAGCCGGCGACGTGGCTCTGTATGGAATGTCTGATCGAGGAGGACAAGTGGGGAACGTTGTGCGACCAGCACGCGCAGAAACACCCTCACGACAACTATGGGGAACCCATCCCCCTGGTCAATTCGCCCCGGCTGGGGATGTGCGGTTACGACGGCCCAGCGGAACCGCCTTATTAAGCGGCGGCTCCGCCCTCCAAATGAACAGGGGAAGACCCGCCGATCTTCCCCTTTCCTGCTTTACGACGCGCGTTCAGGTCAGCGGCTTCTCCGACACGATCAGGCCATCCTCGTCGGCGTAAAGATAATAGCCGGGCCGGAAGGTCACGCCGGCGAAGCGTACCGGGATGTCCCGCTCGCCGGTATTGCGCTTGACGGTCTTGAGCGGATGCACCCCCAGCGCCTTGACGCCGATGCTGATGTCGTTGATCGCGGCGGAATCGCGGATGCACCCGTTCACCACGACCCCGGCCCACCCATTCGCCTCGGCCAGTTCAGCCAGTTGATCGCCCAGCAGCGCGCAGCGGGTCGAACCGGCGCCATCCACCACCAGTACGCGCCCCTCGCCCGGCTCTTCTAACACCTTGCGGACCAGGGTGTTGTCCTCAATGACCTTCAGGGTCACGATGGTCCCGGAGAACATCACCTCGCCGCCGTAATCGCCAAACACCGGCTCGGCGATTTGCAGCGCGTCGGAAAACTGGTTGCACAGATCGAAAAATTCATCGCACAGATCGGTCGTCTTGAAGTCCATGGGGGCTACTCTCGCGGATGGGGAACAGGGATTTGGCGAGTCTACCATACTCAATCCACGCCTTAGCGGCTGGTGATTTTCAACTCGATCCGGCGGTTGCGGCGGTAGGCGTCGGGATTATCCGCCGGGTCAAGCGGATGGTATTCCCCCATTCCCACCGCCGCCAGCCGCTCCGGCGGGACGCCCTGCTGGATCAGGTAGTTCACCACCTGTTGCGCCCGCGCGGTGGACAGCTCCCAGTTGGACGGAAAGCGCCCGCGCACCGGAACCCGGTCGGTATGGCCCTGCACCTCGATGATCACCGGCAAATCCGGCGGCAGGCGCGCGGCCAGTTGCTGGTACACCATGGCGAACTTGTCCAGATCGCCGCTGCCGGACGCCGACAGCGTGGCCTCGCCGGAGGCGAACAGCACCTCGGACTGGAACACGAAGCGGTCGCCCACCACTTTGATGTCGGGATTATTGGCGAACACTTCGCGCAGGCGGCCAAAGAAGTCGCTGGCGTATTTCTCCAGTTCCTCGACCCGCTCCAGCAGCTTCTTCTTCAAGGCGCTGTCCAGCGCCTCGATCCGGCCCTTTTGCTGGACGATCACCGCGTCGCGCTGGGCCAGTTCCTGCTGATTGGCCGCCAGGGCGCGGTTGAGCCGTTCCAGTTCCGCCGCCAGCCGCTCGGCCCGGACGCTGAGCAGCGCCGCCTGTTCCTGCACGCTGGTCGCGGTTTGTTCGGCCCGGGTTTTGTCGGCGTTCAACGCCTCCCGCGCGGCCTGCACCGCCGCCAGTTCGGCCCGCAACTGCGCCAGCAGTTTATCCCGCTCGCCGACGGTGTTTTCGAGGCCCTGCGCCCGACCGCGCAGCCGCGCCGCTTCCTTCTCGGCGTCGCCCGCCAGCCCTTCCAGATGGCTGATGATCCGCTGTAACTGGCCGATGGCGGTGTCCTTGCCCATGATCTCGCGCCCGATCAGCACCTCGGTGATGACGAACACCGTGATCAGGAACACCAACACCATCACCAGCCCGCCCAGCGCATCGGTGAACGCTGGCCAGATGTTGAATTCGCCGACGGAATCACGCCGGCGGCGCATGGTCGCGATCCTTGGGCTGCCCGGACGCCTGGGCCAGCAGTCGGGCGATGGCGCGCAACTCGTGCCGCAGATCGGCGGTGCGATCGTTTTCGATGTTTTGCAGGGTCGCCCGCAACGATTCGATCCGCTCCCCCAAGCTGGCCACCTGCTCCGCTACCCGCGTAATTCCTTCACCGCGATTGGCCAGGTATTCCGTAGTCGCCGCCACCCGCTCCAGCCGGTCGGTGGTGGCTTGCAGCAGCGCCGCCAGATGGCGCGGCGAAATGGTCTCGGTCTGGGCGGTGACCGTGACCACCGGCTGCCAGAGAGGAACCAGATCGCTGACCACCAGCGCCTCCAGTTGGGCGTGATGATCGTTCTGGGCGTGGAACAGTTGCAGTTCCAGAAAGCCCAGCGCCAGCGCGCCCATCAGGCCGAACAGCGAGGCCGAGAACGAGGTGCCCATGCCGCCCAACGGCGCCGCCAGCCGATCCTTGAACTGGGCGATCAGGGTCATGGTGTCGGTGGCCTGCTCGCTCGCCAGCCCACCGATCACGTCGCGTACCCCAGCAATCGTCAGCAGCAGGCCGTAGAACGTGCCGATCAGGCCGAGCAGCACCAGCGCCCCGACCAGATAGCGCACCAGCGCCCGCTGGTCGTCGCCGCGCGTCGCCAGCGA
>CALMNY010000340.1 GCA_937872125.1 uncultured Candidatus Competibacteraceae bacterium
GTTCCGGCGGGCGGCGCTGATCTTTCCCTGTGCCCGGGGGATTTCCCGCAGCGCCGGCGCCGGGATTCCCGGCAACCCCGACGACCACGTGCTGCACGGTATCGAGCGGCGCGAGAACTACGTGCAGGGTGGGTGCGCGGCCGATACGGTGTGGTGCGCCGCCTCGGCGTTGCTGGAGTTGTTCCCGATGGCGGCACGGCGGCTGGATTATCTGGGTATCAGCTTTGGCGGCGGCATCGGCGCGCTGGCCCTGCCGTGGGACGAGCGCTTTCACCGCGCCCATCTGAACGTGCCCAGCTTCGGCCATCATCCGCTACGGCTGGCGCTGCCCGGCGTCGGCAGTGGCGAAGCGGTGCGCCGTTATCAGCAACGAACCGGTCGGGCTTGGGCGACGCTGTGCTCTTTCGATGCGGCGGTGGCGGCGTGCTATCTGCGGATTCCCGTCCACGTGGCCGCCGCCCGCTTCGATCCGGCGGTGCCACCGCCCGGTCAGTTCGCCATTTACAACGCCCTCGCCGGCGAACGGGAAGGGGGTTTGGCACGCCCTGCACGTCTGGCAGGGCCGGGCGCACAGTCCGAAATACTGGCGCAAGATGGTGGAGTTGTATGTGTGAACACCGAACGGTCATGGTAATGACATCATTCTGTTATCGCCGGCTTCCATACTCCCGCGCCAGTCGTTTCCTCAACCCTGGGGCAAGGTGGCATGGTCAAGCAACTCGGCGCCCGACTGGGCAATCACGCCCACGATCTGCTGTTCAAGACGATTCACCAGCGTTATCTGATCTACAACATGTGCTGGGAAGACCCGCGCATTGACCGGCAACTGCTGGGTTTGGACCGGGACAGCCGGGTGGTGGTGCTCACCAGCGCCGGCTGCAACGCCCTGGATTATCTGCTGGACGCGCCGGCGGAAATTCACGCAGTGGACGTCAATCCCCGCCAGAACGCGCTGTTGCAGCTCAAGCTGGCGCTGATCGAACGCGGCGATTTCGGCGACCTGGAACGCATGTTCCGACAGGGCACGCATCCCCGCTTTCGGGAACTGTACCCGGCGCTACGCCCGCACCTGCCGGCCTACGCAGCGGCGTTCTGGGACAAAAAAATCGCCTACTTCGATCCGACCAACCGCAAGCGCTCGTTCTATTACCATGGCACCTGCGGCGCGGTGGCCTGGCTGGTCAGCCGGCGGTTGCTTCAGTCCAGCCGCAAGCTGCGCGATTATCTGTTCGACCTGCTGGACGCCCAGACCCTGGCCGACCAGCGCGCCCTGTACGAAAAAATCGAACCGGCGCTGTGGGGTCGCTTTAGCACCTGGTTGCTGCGGCAACCGACCGCCCTGGCCATGCTCGGCGTGCCGCGCCCGCAAATCCGCCTGATCCAGCAGCAATACCCCGGCGGCCTCATCGGCTATGTCAGCGCCAAGCTACGCCACGTGCTGACCGAGGTGCTGATCCACGACAACTACTTCTGGCGGGCCTATCTGACCGGGTCCTATACCGAACCGTGTTGTCCCAACTATCTGCGTGAAGAAAACTTCCCACGCTTGCAGGCCCATCTCGACCGGGTGCATGCCCACAACGCCACGGTCAGCGACTTTCTGCGCGCCTGTCCCGGTGTCTACAGCCACTTCGTGCTGCTCGATCACCAGGACTGGCTGGCCTGGCACCAGCCCCAGGCGCTGGAGGAAGAATGGCGGCTGATTCTGGCCAACAGCCGCCCCGGCAGCCGCATCCTGCTGCGCTCGGCAGGCGGCGATGTCCGCTTCCTGCCCGACTGGACCCGGCGGGCGCTGCGCTTCTTCCCGGCGCGGACCGAACCGCTGCATGCCCAGGATCGGGTTGGCACTTACGGCAGCCTGCACTTCGCGGAGGTGGTATGAATGCGCCTGACCGGATTTTCGCCACCGCGCCGGCGGACCCTGCCGCCGTTCTCCGCCGTTACTACCGTGGGCACGCCCGGTTGTACGACGCGACCCGTTGGAGTTTCCTGTTCGGGCGGGCGGCGCTGATCCGCGCCCTCGCCCTCCTGCCGACCCCGCCGCGCAATATCCTGGAAATCGGTTGCGGCACGGGCAGCAACCTGGTGCGCCTGGTGCGCCAGTTCCCCGAGGCCGCTGTGACCGGCCTGGATTTGTCGGCGGACATGCTGGCGCGGGCGCGGCGCAAGCTGGAGCGGGACCAGTTGCTGGCCACGCTGTTGCAACAGCGCTACGACCGGCCGCTGTACCCGGAGCCGGTGTTCGATCTGATCGTCTTTTCCTATTGCCTGACGATGATCAATCCCGGCTGGGAACGGGCGGTGGAGGCGGCCCTGCGCGATTTGCGCCCGGGGGGTCGGCTGGCAGTGGTGGATTTCCACGATACCCCCTTTGCCGGCTTCCGACGCTGGATGGGCGTC
>CALMNY010000341.1 GCA_937872125.1 uncultured Candidatus Competibacteraceae bacterium
GAGTGGCAGGCGGGGAAAGTCGATTTTCAGGAATTCGGCGTAGCGGGTGCGGTAGGTAGGACTGTGAAATACTGCGTAAGCGTAGTGGAAGATATCTTCAGGCGTCAGGCTCTTGCGCAGAAAGTGCGGCTCTAAACGTCGTAGAAAAGCGATACCAACATTCGGGCGTGTCGCGCCACCAAGCCCAAATTGTTGCGTATTCGATTCGTCATCATAAAGTTGAAGTGGGAACAGAGAATAGTTCCCTCGTGGCAGCGATCCCTTCTCGATGACGTGGCGCGTAACCAAGCATACGAAGTCTTTGCCTGTTCCATTGAGGCGCAAGGTAATGAGGCCAATGTTCTTGCCAGCAATCATGTGGCGCATTGTGGATTCACGCGCACGACCAAGAGCTCGAGAGTCGAAATACAGCCATCGAATATCGAATGGCCGATACAGGACGCGGACGATGGCTTGCTCGCGGAAAGACAACCCGGCAAGCCTGGATACAGACCAGCCGGAAGAATCTTCCAAGTTGTAGGTGTGCCTGAGGTAGGCTTCGTCGCGGGAGTGCTTCGCGATATCTTGGAACCGTGACGCGAGCGTTTGCTTATCGAGGTCGATGAACAACTCATCACGCTTCGTTTGGACGCCGGTATTCTGCTCAACAAGAACTTCAGTGAGCGGAACAAAGGTTTCGTATTCGTGGTCACCCGAGAAATCCTTCGGAACCGCGAAGTAATAAGGCGGCTCTGGCTTCAGAAGGGTCCACGATTGGACGCCTGTCTTGGTTCCAGTGAGGCGCGCATACTTATCACCTCGCAGACCACACACATCTTGGTAGCTCACCGATTTCGATTTCGAGTTGTCCCGACGAACGAACAACCCAATCGCGACGCCCTGTTGAATGTCGAAAACGTTTTCGTCCGGACCTCCGTCAGGACACACCTCGCCTTTCCTCGAGTCGCCATGAAGGTTCACAAAGCGAATCGTTTCAAAGTCGTCCATCAGACTCTTCCGCATTTGCCGATGCGTAACACCGTCTAGGTAAGTGTTGTTTGTGATGAAGCCAAGACAGCCAACGCCTGTCTTTGCGAGAGACCAGTGGGCAAAGCGAGTGAACTTGATGAAATCGTCGTCAATATTGATCTTCTTCTCGTCGAGACCGCGCTTGTACTCATCCAGCAAGCTGAGGATGAACCGGATCCTGTTAAGCTGACCATAGTTTGAATATGGTGGATTCCCAATCACCACCGTAAACCGCTGATTCCTTTTAACCTGATTAACCGCCTGCGCTTCATGCGCCAGCGCCGGCGCTAATTCCTCAAACTGCTGTTGCTTTGCTACATCGCTGGCGGGTTCCAGCGCATTCGTCAGATACACCCGCACCCGCTCCTCGCTATGGAACCGATAGCCGGTTTCATGCAGCTTCAAACCGATCTTCATGTGGGCGATGGCATAGGGCGCCATCATCAACTCATAGCCATACAGGCGTGGTAGCAAATGCTTCGGCACATACGCATTCCACGCGGCGAAACGTTTCTGCTCGTTCAACCCCTGCTGTTGCCATTTCGCGGTCAGGGTACGGTGAATGACCTCGATCACCTCCACCAGAAACGTCGCAGTGCCGGTTGCCGGATCGAGAATCTGTACGAAGGGCGTGTCGGGGGAAACGCCGTCCGGGATGGACAACGGTGTTTTCCCCTCCTTTTCAAGGAGGGGTGGCGCGTTAGCGCCGGGGTGGTTTGCCGAAGCGTCAACAGACCCCCCCGGCCCTTCGGGCCACCCCCCCTCAATCGAGGGGGGGAATAAATTCAGGTTCCGTTGCGCCATCTCCCCCCACGTCACTGTGGACGCCAGCCCGTCCTCCAGCCCGAACTCGGTTTGCAGCAACTCATGAACGCTGCGGACGATGTAGGACACCACCGGCCGGGGCGTATAAAACACCCCCCGCTGCACCTTCAGCTTCTTGTTGTAGGCGCTGAGGAAATGCTCGTAGAAATGAATGACCGGGTCTTCGCCCTGGGTCCGGTTGCCGAAATCGCGCAGCACCGCCGGCAGGTCGGTCTCATCGCTGCGCAACAACTCCACCACGTCCTGAATGCCCAACTCATCGAAGTCAATCCCGCCCCGCCGCCCACCGACCGTCAGGAAGGTTTGCAGCATCTCCTTCAGGAACGGATTGGTCACCGGCACGATGTCGGCCACCATCGCCGCCAGCAACACCGTGCCATGACGGCCCTCGCTCATCTCGGTGCGGGAAATCGCCGCCGTCAACAGCCCATAGGTGATGGTCTGAGCGTAGGTATCGGCGAACCCCTCCTCGGTCAGATCGTGAATCAGCGCGGTCTGAAACGCCTTAAGCAGCTTTTGCAGCGGCCCTTGCGCCGATTCATGCCGGAGCAGGGTCAACGCCGCGTCGCGAATCCCTCGCGCCAGCGCCGCCAGCGTCTCGGCCAAAGCATCAGCGGTGCGAATAATATGCCCCAGCCGATGGCGGAACGCCCCACGCCAGTGCTCCCGCCACGCCTCTGCATCCTGGGGATCGTCCGGCCAGCGCAGCCGGCGTTGCAGCGTCGCGGCGACGTAATCCAGCTTCAGCGCGGTATCCGCCCCATCCCAGCCCAGCACCCGCAGGGTCGGCAAATCGCCCGCCGCCTGATGAAAATGGGCGAAGGCGATCTCGCGCTGCTCGCTGGTTTCCTCGCCAAACAGGGAAATGAACAGCAGATCGCCGGCGGCAAACGCCACCCGGTCGGCGCGGTTGGCCGAGGCCCGCTTCTTGAGCGCCAGATGGCTCAGAATCCGCCGCAGCACCACTACCGGCAGCTTCTTGCGCTCGAACTCGATGAAGAAAATGCCCCACGGCTGGCCGCCTGGCAGCGGGCGAAGCTGGTGGATGGTGCGGACCTTGGCCGCTTCCTCCGCCTTGAGCCCCAGTTCCTCCGGCGCGTACTCGAAGGTCAGATCGTCGAACTCGTAGTCCGCCAGCGGCCAATCCAGTTCGGCTTCCAGATAGGGCAGCAGTTGCTCGAAGGTTTTGATCTTGCGGAGGTCTTGGGCCGAAGCGGACATGATCAATGTTCCAACGAAGGCAAGGATGGTTTTATAAGTGGCATCGGGTGGGGGATGGAGTTGATCCTTCTTTAAGGGAACCGCTAACCGTATTAGGCCAGTATACAATCACCTCTTCCACCGCAAGCGGATAGCGTCTCGATGTCGAGAGCATAACGATCTTTTCTGCCAGAAACGTTCCCGGAAGTCATTATACAAGGGCCGCCTGGCGCAGCGAGCCGTCATCCCGACTATGCCGCAGCCAAGCATCAGGGGGATGTGGCGGCAGCTTTACGTCTGGTGACGGATATGCTGAACGATGCGGAGGTCGAACGGTTACGGGAGGTGATTGCCGGGCGGCCTGTCGTGCTGATTCCAGTTTATGCGGAGGAAGCGGTCAGTATTAACCGGCTCCCGCTCGCTTACGCAGAAGTCTTAGCCGACCGATTGGGCGTGGCGGTCGATACCACGATTGTTCAGGCGGCGAAAGTGGGAAGGTCCCAAGCGGACGGGTTTCAACGTCTCGCTCTGCAACCCCCCTTTGATGGGGCTGCTCCCGTAGGGTTTCCTTTTGCCATTGTGCTGGATGACACCTTAACCCAAGGCGGGACTTTAGCGAATTTGTGCGGGCACCTGGACGCGCAAGGTGTTCAGGTCATTGCCGCTACGACTTTGACGGGCAAGCGGTATTCCGCTAAATTGAATTTACAGTCAGCAACGCTTGGCGAGGTGAGAATGCGCTATGCCGACCTTGAACCTTGGTGGATCAAAATCTTCGGGTACGGATTTGACCGACTTACGGAGTCCGAAGCCCGTTATCTCCTCAAATCTGGCCAGACTGCTAACGCCATCCGAAATCGAATCCTTGCGGAACGACAAGCAGCAGGCTTCCCAACAGATTAAGGCGCTCCTGAAATCAGGGGCCTATCGTCGTCCATCCACCGCTTGACCCATCCACGCGCCAGGGGCAGCGCGCTACCCCTAATCTATTCGGCTGAGTTCCATCCAGCACTTCAGAATCGGACCCACGCCGACCGGCGCTTGTAACGGCCGCAGATGCTCGGCGATCAGTTGCTTCTCGACCTGCTGGCGCAAGGCCGACAGCGCCGCCCGGTCCAGCACGCAGCGGCGCGGCGTGTCCGGCTGCGACCGAATCCAGTCGGCCATCGCCCCCGGTTCGGTCAACACCCGCTTCCATTCCAGGTCATAACAGGCCCATACGGTAAACCCCGCCGCATCCGACCAGCGCGGCTGACCGGATTCGGTATCAATCAAATTCGGATCGGGGCGCGGAATGCGGTAGCAGAAAAATACCGCGCCCGTCACCGCCGTTGGGTAGGGGCACGGCGGCGCCGTGCCCCTACTTGGGGTTGAGGGGCAGACCAACGTCTTCCCGGAAAACGCCTTTAGCGGCAACCCGGCCAGTTCGGCGGCCAAGGCCGGATGCTGTTCCACCAGCGCCTGATATTCCAGGCGCAGTTGTTCGACATCGCTCAGGCTGCCGTCGCACTGTTCGTTCAGTTCCTTCACCGGATCGAACTGATCGTCGGGGGTGAGCAACTGCCGGCCCTCGATCCCCAGAGTGCGGGAAATCACCAGGGTCTTGTCGGTCACCCGCTTGAACAGCCGCAACAACTCGTCCAGTTCATCCGGCGGCAGGAAGTTCCAGAATTCCACCTGGCCGCGCAACGTCTGTTGTTCCGGGTGATCGGCGACGATGCTGACTTCGATTTCGGCATTCAGCCGCCGGTCCACGCGGCCGATGCGTTGCATCAGCCGCACCGGGTTCCAGTGCAGGTCGTAGTTGATCAACCGCAGCGCGTCTTGCAGGTTCAAGCCTTCCGACAGCACGTCGGTGCTGACCAGCACCCGAATTTCCTCCAGGCCCTCAGCCGCCAGGACGGCGGAACTGGCGTCGTTGTAGTACGGCGCAAAGCGGCGAATCACCCCGCTGCGCTGCTTTTGCGAACTGCCGCCATCAATGCGATGCACCCCGGCGATGCCGGCCCTGGTCAGTTCCTGTTCCAGATAGCGGGCGGTGTCGGCGAACTCGGTGAA
>CALMNY010000342.1 GCA_937872125.1 uncultured Candidatus Competibacteraceae bacterium
GCGATCCACTTCAGTTTCCGACACCATCATGTACAGCCGGTCGTCGAACAGCAGGGTCAGAAAGGCGATCTTGACCAACAGTTCGGGGGTCCAGCGGTAGTCGCGGTTGGACAGCACCGGGAAATAGCGTTGTTCGATAAAAGCGCACAGCGGACCCAACTCACCCTGGAGATAGACAGTCTCGGCGAGGCGTAGAATCGTCTGGCGGTCCTCGTAGGTGGGCAGCCAGAGTTCCCGCAGCCGCTCCACGTACAGCGACCGGGCGACCAGATTGGGAATCTGCAGGATCGCTTGCCCCAGCACGCCCCGGCCGGCCAGGGTCAACACGCCGAAGTAGTACAACAGCGAGGCCATGAATGGTCGATCCTTGACGGCGGCCAACACGTCCTGCACCCCGAAGCGCTGGGCCAGTTGCGGAATGATGACGCCTTGGTCGCCATCGAGCGCCTGAATCAGCAACTCCTCGCCGTGGGGCAGGTGAGAGATGTAGACCAGTTTGCTGCGATCCATGGCCAGGTTCTCGTCGAGCAGGCGCTCGGGGTATTCACCCTCGGCTTGTAAGTGCTTGAGAAAATACAGGCTGAGGGTTGGGTTGTAGAGGCGCTCGCGGGCTTTGGTGCTGAAGCCATAACCGTTGTAGAACGTGCGCATCGTGTCGAGGGCGTTCGCGACCGACCAGGAACCGTCCTCGGGGGCCATGCGTTCCAGCACGGCGGCGATTTCCGCTTCGGTAAAGCCGCACAGGTCGTTGAACGTGTCGGCCAGATAGATGTTCTCCCCGACGTTGTAGCCGCTGGTCATGTCGCTCAGGACCACCGGCGAAACGCCGGTGATGAACGCCCGATCCAGACCCTGCCCGCCGGCCGCCGCTTTCACCGCCTTGAACACGGTTTTCAGCAAGCCTTCGCCGTACAGCAGGGCTTCGTAGTAGTCCTGTTTTCGCCCGGTCATCAGGACTTCGTTGGCGAAATTGTCGTATTCATCAATCAGTAAATAGAGTTTGTGGGGGGTTTGGGATACGGCCATCAAGGCGGATCGCCAGGAGGACAGCGCATTATCCGGGTAGATTTCAATGCAGTGGCGCAACCGTTCCTGATAGCGCAGCGCGAATTCCTGGATGCAATCATTTAGATGCCGATGCAGCGCCGCCTCGATGTCCTTCATATCCCCCTGGGCTTTCACCAGAGAAAAATCCCACTTCATCACGAAGTATTGGTTATGCAGCGGGGTGGGATTTCGGCCGATGGCCAGAGGGCCGAACAGCGCGTCGAATTGCCCGGCCCGGTTCACGTCGTAGTAATGCTCCAGCATCGACAGCAGCAGGCTTTTACCGAAGCGGCGCGGGCGGATGAAGATCAGTTGCCGGCCGGCCGCTTCCAACTGGGGAATCCGGTCGGTGCGGTCCTGGTAGAAATAGCCCTCCTGAATCAGGGTGGCGAAATCGCTTAAACCATAGGGAAATTTCATGGCGGCGTCGGTTCCCGGGGCGTGGGTTGCTGAAATCCACGATAGCACAGGCGGGCGTGGGCGGGGCGACCCGAATCGGCATTCCCAGTTATCCCCGGCGATCCTGGGTCAGGGTTATTTCGGGTCCAAACCCGGCTGTCAGGAAAATCCTTACAGGAATACCCTGATTTTATTTATAAAAATCATAGTGTATGGTCTTTCCAATTTTGAGCAAATTCAAATCCACCACCATCGGGAATTTGGAATGAACAAGCGACTGAATAGCTGTTTGAGCTTGGCGATTGCCGCTGTCCTAGCCTCGCCCACCGCCTTTGCCTACGACCGGGATGACGCCATCGCGGATTGCCAGGATAAAATCTTCGACGATTCCCAGTACTCCAGGTACTCCGGCGCCCATGGGGCGACCGCCCAGGAGACGGGCCGCAATTCCTACAAGGTGACCGGCCTGGTCAAGGACCGGGACAAAAAAGACCACCGTTTCAACTGCCGGATTGATCACCGCGAGGTGGTGAGTTGGAACGTCAGCCCGGAAGCGATTTCGGATTCCGATAAAAAGACGGCGGCGGCGGTCGGCGCTGGCGTCCTCGGCCTGGCCATCCTGGCCGCTGCGGTGAGTGGCAATAAGGATCACGAAGATAAACGGAATTCCTACGAAAAGGGCGAGAACTCCCCGTTCGACGACATGGGCTACCTGAAGCAGGAATGCACCAACGAAGTACGCCGCCATCTGGATCGGGACCACGGTGCGGTCCGCGATCTGGAATTGACCCATCCGCATTTGCACGACCGCACCCTGTCCGGCAATGGCCGGGTTTCTTTCGAACGCGGCGGTCGCCGGGAACTGTCGTTCACCTGTGATTTCGACCGTCGCGGCCAGGTTCAGGACGGGCACTACAGCTATGTGGGCGGCGATGACGATGGCCGCATGGCCCGCGCTGACGAAGGTGGAGCGGGCGCTTCCAAGGGCGGTATTCCCTTTTTTAACGCCACCTGTCCTGGCGGCTACGAGGTGCATGCCGATCAGGGCGGCCCGATTTATATCGGCGGCAAGGAAACCAAACTCAAAAAGTTCAACAACAACGCCTTCGAAGCCACCGGTTCTGACATCACCCTCTCCCTCACCATCAATCCCGACGGTTCGCCCAGCTTGATGTACACCGGCAAGCATGGCGCCAACGGCGTTTGCACGATCAAGGACTGATCCCGATCCTGCCCGAGCGGCAGGCCGGGCGCTTTCGCAACGGTCTGCCACCCTCGTCATCCCCACTGGAGAGCCTCATGCGCCGTTTCCGCCTGTCTCCAACTCTGGCGAGTCGCCTGCTGGCCGGATTCCTGCTGACCTTGGGCAGTGCGCCCTTGACCGCTCAAGCCGATGCTTCCGACCGCCCCCTCTGCGAACATACGCAGCTCTCTCATCAACCAGGAGTTTGCGCATCGTGTTGGTTTGGCTGATCGGCTGCGCCAGCTTGACGGACCCTGCCCGAGGCAGTCGCTCAGTTCAGGGAGGCGTCAAGCCCAGACCCTGAACAAATGCGCCGCGTCAATCATCTCCACTGTATCTGGCATCTACCGGGAGGTGATGGAGTTCGAGCGTCTCCGGCGAGCTGCCATGGGTGGTTGAGCGCGCTGGCGCCGCCCATGGCCTGCTACTCTTCCATCCGCTTGTGGGAAGACAGCGAGGCGGCGCTGGTCCCACCGACAGCCCGGCACGCGCCCCCGGTGCACTACACGTCCAAGGCGCGGTTTCTGGCGGACAAGGGAGGACCTGGCGCGCGTGCGGGAGGCCATCGTGGCACACGTGCGATCCTGGGATCGCGGATAAAAGCCCTACTGATTTTTAGGAGATCATCATGATAAATCTGGCCGTCCAACCCGCTTTCGACGCCGAGGCTTACCTGGTCTGGGAAGAGCGGCAAGTGGAAAAACATGAATTTATCGCCGGCGAAGTGTTCGCGATGGCGGGCGCGCGGCGCGAGCATGTGGTGGTGTCTGGCAACCTGTACGCCGCTTTCAAGCAACGGCTGCGTGGCGGGCCGTGTCAGGCGTATGTCGCCGATTTGAAAGTGCGGCTGGAAGCGGCGGACGCCTTTTTCTACCCGGATGTCGTGGTCTCCTGCGACCCGCGCGATCACGCGGCCGACCAGTTCATCGCCTATCCAACCCTGATCGTGGAGGTGTTGTCGGAGTCCACCGCCGCTTTCGACCGGGGTAAGAAGTTCGCGGCTTATCGCACGCTGGCGTCGTTACGGGAATACGTGCTGGTGGATATCGAAGCGCGCCGGGTGGAAACATTCCAGCGCACCCCGGAGAACGACTGGCTGTTGCACGAGTATCTTCCGGGCTGTGGGGAATGCAGGTTCCCGGCGGTGAACGTTTCGATCCCCTTCGACGAAATCTTTGAAAATGTCGCGCCTCAGGCAGAATAAGGGAATTTTCCACACCCTAGCGATGGCTGGAGGATGATAGGTTGACCCGCGGCGCTCTTTTGAAAATTCCCGAACAGGTGGTCACTCGCCAGGTCGGCGATGAAACCGTCCTTCTGAATCTCGAATCTGGAACCTATTTCGGCCTCGATCCGGTGGGCAGCCGTTTCCTCGAACTGCTCCAGGCGGAAGGCGCGCTGGCGACAGTCATCGCCCGAATGCTGGAAGAATTCGACGTGGCCGAAGCGCAACTGGAGGCCGATCTCTTCCAGCTTTCGGAAGAGATGCTCGCCAGCGGCCTGCTCGAAGCGGCGTAACCGACCATTTGTTTTCCTGAGCGTGCTGGCGCCATCGTCGGCTGGCGCGCTGGGCAGAGTTTGCCGTTCACGGCTTGGCCGCTTTTTCAGGAGGTTTCCGCCAAACTCTGAGCAGAATCTGCGTCCGATCCCACCAGGTCAGCCGCTTGTCCGCCAGGGCTTCCATGAAATCGGAAAGAATCTTGGAGTTGGCAACCGCGTAGTTGACCAGCAGCGAACTGGGAATGAGCACGATGCAAAAAATCAGCAGCTTGACCCAGCCGGGCTGATTGGTTTCGTCAAACAGGTTCATCCCCAGGAACCCGGTGGCGACGGTCGCCACCAGCCCCAGCGTGGTCACCACCGTCAGGCGCATCACGGTGCCCGCCTGCCGCCGCTGACTGTCGCTGTCCAAAAAATGATTCATCTCCTTGACCGAGGTGCTGACATCCTGATAAATCCGGTCGGTGTTGAGATGGCCGGTCAGCAGCCGGAACAAATCCCGAATCTGCGCCTGATCGGAAACTTCGTGAAACCAGTAGCGTTCGGTGAAGCGCAGGAACGTGGCCATGATCCGGCGGATTTCCCGCTTGAAGACTCTAACCGAATCCAGGTCGTGGACATCGAGCTGGCTGATCGCCACCACCAACCATTCCGAAAACAGCATCAGGGCCGCTTTCTGGAAGTGAGCGATCAGGTTGACGATGAAATATTGATGGCGGAACTGGCCCAGCAGGCCGGTTTCGGAATCCACGAAAAAGGGGTGACTGGCCTTGCCGACGACCACGAAGGCTTGGCCGCAGCACAGGTAGCGACTGGACAGCGCCGGGTTGTCCTCCGGGTCCCAGAATTTGTCGTAACAGTAGTGCTCTTCAAAATGCGCCAGTTCCTTGGCGGAGTACGGCAGGGTGTTGGACGGTCCGGGCTTGGTTACCAGCGCCAGCCGGGCGAAGTCGCCGCGCGTCAGGCTTTGCGGGTCGCTAAAGCTCAGATAGGCCAGCAGCGGCATCCGGTGGTATTCGATCTGCCGGTAGCGGATCGCGGCCTCGCGGTCGGAATGGTACAGGGCCAACGGACGCAGCAGATACTCCCAATGAGCGGAGATGTTGGGAGAACGGTGCTGGCAGGTGAACTCGAGGTATTTATCCCGGTTGTCGTAGTCGGACGCCGCCAGCGTTTTGCCCGTCGCCGACAGCCACTCCACCCGGTACGGACATTGGCCGCCCTGGCCATTGGGTTCCCAGAATGCCGGGTAGGCCCGCCCGACTTTGAACAGAACGTCCTCGACCAGCAACAGGGGGAGGTCGTTGGCGAAGAATTCCACCGCCAGGATGATGATGTCGATGTCGTAGAAGAAATAGAGGTCAATATGGGCGATCTGGAACAGCAACGGCGGGGTTGAGGTGTCGAGAACGACCCGCATTCGGGCGACATCGCTGCGACGGAATACCCGGATCGGGGATTTGCCGTAGCCGACCTGGCCTTCGCGGCCTTCGCTCTCGCCATACAGGAAACGCTGCACGTAAGGCAGAAAGGTGATGAATTCCTTGTAGTGCCGCTC
>CALMNY010000343.1 GCA_937872125.1 uncultured Candidatus Competibacteraceae bacterium
AGCAGCAGCCTCAGCGCCAAACCGTGTATATCCAGGGTTCGGGCCAGACCCGCTTGGATTTCCGCTGGCGTTGAGAGCAGTCACTCACTGAAATTCCGGTCAATATGACCGATTCACCGATTTAGAACAGGAGCAAGACCCCATGTTAACCAGAGACGAATATGTAGCAAAGATGAAAAAACAGCTCGATGAATGGAGCGCGGAAATGGACGTCCTGGAGGCCAAAGCGCAGAAGACCAAGGAGGCCGCCAAGGAGAAATATCAGGAGCAACTCGTCGCACTGCGCGCCAAGCGTCAGGAAGGCGAAACCAAGCTGGAGGCGATTAAGTCCGCCACTGAAGACTCCTGGGAGCAACTCAAGGCGGAAACCGAAAATGTCTGGGAAGCCTTGAAGGATTCCGCGAATGCGTTCAAAGCGCATTTCAAATGATGGAGCCCTTTACCCCCTCGCGTAAAACCCTTGATTCATCCTTCACCCGGAGTATCACCATGAGATCCTTCAACCGATTCGCCACCTTTTTCTTCGCCATCGTCTTCGCGTCTCTCCTGGGATGCGCCTCGACCTCAAAGCAGGAGGGTACCGGGGAATATGTGGATGACACCGTCCTTACCGCCAAGGTCAAGGCGGAAATCTTCAACGAACCTTCGCTGAAATCGGCCGAGATCAACGTCGAAACCTTCAAGGGCGTGGTGCAATTGAGCGGCTTCGTCAACTCCAGGGAAGACATTAACAAGGCCGTCCGCGTCGCGCGCGGCGTCCAGGGCGTGGTATCCGTCAAGAATGACATGCGGCTCAAGTGACGGGAGACCGAGCCTTGCAAACCGTGAACTGATCTTCAGGCCCCGGGTCCGGGGAGCGGTTCGCTCCACAGCCGGAGACCGCCAACTTGCAGGTGAGCACCATGACGCTTCGCGAAACCTGGCTCCAGTGGAGGACGCGCCTCCTCGGCAACGGCCTGACCCAAAAGTATGTCGGCGACGAGCCGCCGCTGCGCGCGGAACTGTTCAGCGCCGTCCAGATGGAACAGCACGGCAAGCGTCTCGCGACTTCGCATCAATTGACGCCGCGACCTGGGCCGGACCCGCTTTTGGCGCGGCTGACCGAGAACGAACGGACCTTGATCGACGTCTGCGCGCTGCTCGTGGCGGCGGTCACGGCGACCCGCCGGATCGCGCCAGCCGGGGAATGGCTGCTCGATAATTTTTATCTGATCGAAGAACAAATTCGCACCGCCAAGCGGCACTTGCCCAAGGGTTACAGCCGGGAACTGCCACGCCTGTTGAACGGCCCCTCGGCCGGGCAGCCGCGCGTGTACGACCTGGCGTTGGAGATCATCGCTCACGGCGATGGCCGGGTGGACCCGGAAAATCTCAGCCGGTTCGTCGCGGCCTACCAGACGGTCACCGCCCTCAAGCTGGGCGAATTGTGGGCCATCCCGATCATGCTGCGCCTGGCGCTGATCGAGAATCTCCGCCGCGTCGCGGTCCGCATCGCGTCCAGCCGGACCGACCGCAACCTGGCCGATGGGTGGGCGGACCAGATGACGGCGATGGCCGAGAGCGACCCGAAAAATCTGATTTTGGTGATCGCGGACATGGCGCGCTCGAACCTGCCGCTGTCGAGCGCGTTCGTGGCGGAGTTGGCGCGCCGACTGCAAGGCCAGAGTTCCGCCCTGGCCTTGCCGCTGACGTGGATCGAGCAGCGGCTCGCCGAGTTGGGCCTGACCATCGAGCAGTTGGTGCAGATGGAGAACCAGCAACAGGCCGCCGACCAGGTGTCTATCAGCAACAGCATCGGCAGTCTCCGCTTCCTGGGGGCGATGGACTGGCGCGAGTTCGTGGAAACGATGAGCGGGGTCGAGTACACCTTGCGCGACGATCCGGGCGGGGTGTACGGCAGGATGGATTTTGCCACCCGGGATCGTTACCGGCATGTGGTGGAGAAGATTGCGAAAAACAGCCGCCTTTCCGAAATTGAGGTGGCGCGCCACGCGCTTGACCTGGCCCGGGAAGGCACGGTGAAGAACGACGGCGAGCGCGCGGCGCATGTGGGGTTTTACCTGATCGACCGGGGTTTAGCGCTACTCGAACGCCGGGCGAAGGCGTGCCTGTGTACCCTGGAGTCCCTGCAAAGATGGGGTCGCCATTTTCCCTTATCCCTGTATCTGGGCGCGATGGCGCTGCTGACGGCGCTCTTCACCGGGAGCTTGCTGACGAAGGCGCAGGCCGATGGCGTGCCGGGTGGGCTGCTCCCGTTCCTGGTGATCCTCGCGGTGCTGGGGACCAGTCATCTGGCGGTGGCGCTGGTGAACTGGCTGGCGACGCTGCTGGCCACGCCCTGGCCGCTGCCGCGCCTGGACTTGTCCGGGGGTATCCCGCCGGAAGCGCGCACCCTGGTGGTGACGCCGACCATGCTCACCAGTACCCAGAACATCGAGGATCTGATCGAAGCGCTGGAAGTCCGATTCCTCGCCAATCGGGACGACCACCTGCACTTTGGCCTGTTGACCGATTTTCGGGACGCGCCGGAGGAAACGCTGCCGGAGGACGCAGCGCTGGTGCAGTTGGCGGCGCAACGGATCGAGGCGCTGAACGAAAAGTACCCGCGCGACCGGGGCGACACGTTCTTCCTGTTCCATCGCCCGCGCCGCTGGAATCCGCAAGAACAGGTTTGGATGGGTTACGAGCGCAAGCGCGGCAAGCTGGCGGATTTGAACGCGCTGCTGCGCGGCGACGCCCAGGATCGCTTCGCGCGGGTCGTCGGGGATCCGGCGCTCCTGTCGAACGTGAAGTACGTCATTACCCTGGACACCGATACCCAACTGCCGCGCGACGCGGCGCGGGAATTGGTGGGCGCCATGGCGCATCCGCTGAATCGGGCGCGCTACGACGCGGACCGGCAGCGGGTCGGCGAGGGCTACGGCATTCTGCAACCCCGCGTGGCCGTGAGCCTGCCCGGCGCCAACCGGTCGCGTTATGCGCGGCTGCACGGGAGCGATGCCGGCATCGACCCGTATACGCACGCCATCTCCGACGTTTACCAGGACTGGTTCCAGGAAGGTTCGTTCATCGGCAAGGGCATTTACGAGGTCGATGCCTTCGAGCAGGCGCTCCACGGGTGCTTCCCCGAGAACCGCATCCTCAGCCACGACCTTCTGGAAGGATGCTACGCGCGTTCGGGGTTGCTCTCCGACGTGCAGTTGTACGAGGACTATCCCGCGAGCTATAGCGCGGACGTGAACCGTCGGTACCGCTGGATTCGCGGGGACTGGCAGATTGCGACGTGGCTGCTGCCACGGGTTCCCGGTCTCGACGGACGCCCCCGGAAGAACCCCCTCTCGGCCCTGTCCCGCTGGAAACTGGCCGACAACCTGCGGCGCAGTCTCGCGCCGGCAGCCTTGACCCTGCTATTGGTGCTGGGCTGGACGGTGATGGCATCGCCGGGGTTCTGGACCCTGGCGGTGCTCGGTATCCTCCTGATCCCCGCGCTGGCCACCTCGCTCCTGAACGTGCTGCGCAAGCCCGGCGACGTGCGCTGGGGCCAGCATCTCGCCGCCGCCGCCCGCTCGACGGGCCAGCATTTGGCGCAGGCCGCCTTCTCGCTCGTTTGCCTGCCTTACGAGGCGTTCTTTAGCCTGGATGCCATGATTCGCACGTTCTGGCGGCTGCGGGTCAGTCGCCAGCGATTGCTCGAATGGACCTCGTCGGGCGACCTGGATCGCCAGCGGCGCCGCGACCTCGTCGCTTTCCACCGGATGATGGGGGTGGCTCCCGCGCTCGCGGTGGTGACGGCGCTGGGTCTGGCGGCGGCCAACAACCCGGCCGCGCTGGCGGTGGCGGGGCCGCTGTTGATGCTGTGGTTGGTCTCGCCCGCGATTGCCTGGTGGATGAGCCGCCCGCTGACTCGCCGCGCTGCCCGCTTGACGGCCGATCAAACCCGCTTTCTCCGCACCCTTTCGCGCAAAACCTGGGCGTTCTTCGAAACCTTCGTCGGCCCGAAAGACTATTGGCTGCCGCCGGACAATGTGCAGGAGCATCCCGTGGCCGTGGTTGCGCATCGCACGTCGCCGACCAACATGGGACTGTCGTTGCTCGCGAATCTGGCCGCCTACGACTTCGGCTACCTGCCAGCCGGACGCCTCATCGAGCGCACGACCTGCGCGCTGCGCACGATGGCGGGCCTGGAACGGTATCGCGGCCACTTTTATAACTGGTACGACACCCAGTCGCTGAAACCGCTGCACCCGATCTACATTTCGTCGGTGGACAGCGGCAACCTCGCGGGCCACCTGCTGACCTTGCAGCCGGGCCTGCTCGCGTTGATCGATGCCCCGATCCTGAGCGCGCGATTATTCGACGGACTCAGCGACACCTTCAGTCTGCTGGTGGACGCGGCGGAAGGTCACTTGCCGGCCCCGTTCGCGCGCTTTCAGCAGACGCTGGAATCAGCATTTACCGCGCGCCCTACCGCGCTGGCGGCGACGTGGCAGTGCCTCGATGCGTTGGCGACCAGCGCCGAGAGCGGGGTTCGCAGCCTGAGCGCGGACGCCGGGAGCGAAGTGAGTAGATGGGCGCAGGCGTTGGCCCGACAATGCCGGGACGCCGTGGACGAGTTGCTGTTCCTCGCCCCGTGGCTCGCCGCTGAAATCCCCCCCAACCCCCCTTTGAAAAAGGGGGGTGGGGAAGCCGGGGGGATTTTAGCGCCATCCTCATTCCGAAATGGGGGGCAGGGAGGATTTCCCACGATCCCCACGCTACGCCAGTTGGCCAGGCTCGATGTGGAACGAGACCGCGCGCATGTCGCCCGACGGCATC
>CALMNY010000344.1 GCA_937872125.1 uncultured Candidatus Competibacteraceae bacterium
ACTCACCACCGAAACCGTCAGCCGCACCATCGCCGAACTACGCCGGCAGGGGGTGTTGCGTGATCGCGGCGCCAATCTCCAGGAGTGCAACCGCGAAATGCTGCGCCGCATCGCCGACGGTGAAGACTAAAAATCACCGTCATGGTCAAACAGGCTCGCCCTCCCAGAGCGATGGATGACTTAGGTGATTTCTGACAAAGACTCTACCAGAATGTGGGTTGGGCTTTAGCCTAACTCTTTGAGATTATTGGCTTAAAAGTCAGGCTAAAGCCCGACCCACAGGTATGATCTTTTTTGGAAATCGCCTAAGCCGTGCGGGCGCGGGTCAGCGGAATGGCCAACATTCCAGCAGCCAGGAACGTCAATACCGCGCCGATCAAGCCGGCCAGGCTGGTGGATAGCGCCTCGGAGGCGACGCCAGCAACCTGATAATCAGCCAGCAGCGTTACGAACAGCGGCGCGGACTGGCGCCAAACCTGATACTGCGCCATCACCGCCTCCAGACCGTCCGGCAGTGGCGAGGCGAACGGACTCAGGCACAGCGCGATCAGCACCGCCGCCAGCGTCGGCGCCGCGAAACTCCGAGCCGCAGGAACGGCGCCAACCGTCGCCGACTGGTCAAACAACGCCAGCGCTGCGCAGGTGATAAGCGCCTCGCCCACCCCGATCAGCGCATGAACGCCCAGCAGGGCCGGCACGACTTGTTCCAGCGGCAATACGCCGGCCAGCGCCAGTTCGACCGCGCAGGCCAGGGCCGCCAGCATCACCGCCGCCCAACTGGCCAGCGCGGTAGCGGTCCAGCTCCAGGTTCCGCCCGCCGGTAGTTTTTTCAGCAGTTCCAGTCGCAACAGGCCGCCGAGACCAGCGCCGAGCACCGCCATGTTGAATATGTTGGCGCCCAGCACGGTCAAACCGCCATCGGCGAACACCAGGGCCTGGATCGTCACCACCAGCGCCAACGCCAGCACGCCGAACGGCACGCCCAGCAAGGCGCTGGCCAATACGCCGCCAAGCAGATGGCCCGAAGTACCGCTGCTGATCGGAAAGTTCAACATTTGCGCGGCGAAGAGGAAGGCGCTAACCGCCGCAAACCGCAGTGGATGCGGCTTTTCCGCCGACCGATACGCGGCCAGCGCCGCACCAGCCAGACACAGACCACTGAAAACGGCGGTCACGGGGCAAAGAGTGCCGTCAAGCAGGTTTTGCGGGATGTGCATGAGCAGATTCCTTATTGCAGATCAGGAGATTTCAGCATAGCCCAGGACCATCACCCCTGCATCATCCGTTTAGCGGGGCGGCGGGAGCGTTGGCCCTAATCATCGAGCATGGGTCAGCCATGGGCGATTTTGGCGCTGGCCTGATTGCAACTCGACCGACTCATGCGAATAATGATGAAAAATCAGCGATCGCCAGGGTTGCTGATGCAAGGCGCGATGGCCGCTGGTTCCATAGCCAACCCTCCCCTCGCCGGGAGGCGATCCATGAAAGCGTGCAAAACGGGACTGCGGCGTCTCTAACCCACACCCATGAGGGGAGACTAATATGGCCAAGAAGGATATCAGCAAGTTATTCAGTCAGGCAGTGAACAAGTTTCGCGCTGACCAGGAGAAGCACGAAACCCCTCGGAATAGCGGGCTGAGTCCGCTGGAGCGCGATTTCGAAATGGTCAAGGATGAGGTGCGCAAGCTCAGGCCCCATATCGAAAACCATCCCCGGGTTAATCATTTCTGGGTCTTCACGGACAAAATCATCGTTGATTTTCACCGTGAAACCAGCCGGTCTGCCGTCCAGATCATCATTCAGCTTTATCCTCCCGAAAAAAACCGGCTCAAACAGGGGATGTTCGGCTATCTGTCCGATGGCTACGAAGTACCGCTGGAAAGCGTGGATGAAGCCGTAGAGTTCTTCGCTACCCAGTGCGGCAAATTGCTGGCGTAACCGTTGGTTTGGGCCCTCTTTGGCCTGTACGGTTGATTAGCGCCAGCAGCGCGGCGATTCACCGGCAATGACCCACGCGGGCTGGCGTCATCGCTCCATCAGGACAGTGCTTCAAAGCAGCCGCCGCCCACCCTCATACAGGAACAGCAGCGCATACCCCAGCAGCGCCAGACCCAAACTGCGCATGAGTATGAGATAACCGCCACTGCGCAGCAGGTGGCGGGCGCGGCCCAGCGCCAGCGCCAGCAGCACCTTGGAACCCACCAGCAGCACGTAAAATGCGACGATGAAGATCGCCGCCGCCGGCCAGCCCTCCCGCCAGGCGGTCAGTACGGTCGGTGCGCCTACCGCCAGCCAGAACAGATAGGGGCTGGGATTGAGGAAATTGGCGATCACCCCGCGCCGCAGTGAACCGGCCAGCTCTGTCGGTTCCAGCTCCGCGCCCCGAAAGTGCACGCCTTGCAGCCCCAGCCAGGCCAGATACAGCCCGCCGCCCAGATGGATCAGCGCCAGCGGCAAGGTCTGATCCGTCAATGGTCGCAGCAGCAGCACCGTCGCCAGAATGATCGGCAAATCGGTCAGCAGCGGCGCCAGCGCCACGCCGATCCCGGCGCGCGCGCCGTGGCGCACGGTTTCGCTGGCGACCAGAGCCAGCAGCGGCCCTGGCGAAAGCCCGCCGCTCAATCCCAGCAGAATTCCAGAGAGCAGAAAAGCGGTCATGGTGCTGGCCGGCCTGATTTCATCGCTGTCTCCAATGTCGCGCGCAGTTGCCGGTAACTGTCCAGCCGGCGTGGAGCGATGGCGCCGCACTCCACCGCATCCCGCAACGCGCAGCCTGGTTCGACCTGATGGCGGCAATCGGAAAACCGGCAGCGGCCCAGATACGGCGCAATATCGGGAAACCCCCGATCCAGGTCGCTCAGGCGGATGGCTCCCAGTTCGAAGCTACGCACTCCGGGCGTATCAATCAGGGCGCCGCCATCCGGCAGGTGATAAAGCATACTGCCCGTGGTGGTGTGCGCGCCATGGCCGGTCACCTGGGATACGGACTGGATGCGAATCTCGCGCTCTGGCAGCAGCGCCTTGATCAGCGACGATTTGCCCACGCCGGATTGCCCAACCAGCAGGCTGACGCGACCGCGCAGCCAGGCGCGGAGTGTATCCAGCCCGTGAGCGGCGTAGCTGCTGGTCAACAGCAATGGATAACCAATCCGGCGGTAGGGTTCCAGCCGCTGGGTCAAGACCGCCAGCGCCGGTGCGTCCAGCACATCCAGTTTGTTCAGCACCAGCAAACCCTGAACGCCGATGGCGGCGATGGCGACCAGATAACGGTCGATCAGATACTCGCTGGGTTCCGGTTCCGGCGCCAGCACCACCGCCACCGCATCGAGATTGGCGGCGACCGGGCGTGGTTGACCGTGATAATCCGGGCGGGTCAGCAGCGAGCGACGTTCGCCGAGCGCCACGATCACCCCAGCCCCGGCGCCAGTCAGTTGCCAGATCACCCGGTCGCCACACGCCAGCCGGCCCAGATTCTGCCGTGCGGCGCAGCGGTGCAACCGGCCGGCGCTATCCTCAACCACCAGAGCACGCCCGTGGTGCGTGATCAGCAGTCCGGTCTGTTCGGAACTCAGGCCAGCGTGATCCACAACGTCTATCTGCTGGTCGGCGCGGGCGCGGCGGCTGTCCTGCAAGCGCTGGATACGGCTCTGCTGGCGCTGAGTCAGGCGGCGGCCGGTCATGCTGCTTTTACTCTGTGCCCGCCGGATTCAGCGTAAACTTTAGACTGGCTACCCTCGCCGGACCGCCTGCGGCGAGCTTCCCATTTGACTCTGACTCTATCGCACGAAGAATCCATGTCCCCCGATAACCTGATCTGGATTGATTTGGAAATGACCGGTTTGGCGCCCCAGACCGACCGCATCATCGAAATCGCCACCATTATCACCGATAGCCAACTCAATATTTTGGCCGAAGGCCCCGTATTGGCCATCCACCAGGATGACGCTACGCTGGCGGCGATGGATGACTGGAACCAGAAGCAACACGGCGCCTCCGGCCTGACCGCCCGGGTCCGCGCCAGCACCGTGACCGAACGTGAGGCCGAGGCGCGCACCCTGGAGTTTCTCAGTCTTTATGTCCCCAAGGGCCAATCGCCCATGTGCGGCAACAGCATTTGTCAGGATCGGCGGTTTTTGGCCCGCTGGATGCCGGAACTGGAGGCCTATTTTCATTATCGTAATCTGGACGTGAGTACGGTCAAGGAACTGGCCCGCCGCTGGTATCCGGAAAAGATGCTCAGGGGGTTTAGCAAAACCTCGACCCACCTGGCCTTGCAGGATATCCGCGATTCCATCGAGGAATTGCGCTTTTATCGCAAACGGCTGTTTGTGGCGGCGGACGCTGTAGATGTGGTGGGCAGCCCTTCAGGATAAAGCCACCGTTCAGCCCCAGACCGAAACCGTATGGCGTACTTGGCCCACCGGTCAGCCCGTCCATCGCTCCCTTGGGGCTGGCCGCCTGCCCATCGCTTTGTTGCTCCTGCATACGGAGAAATCGCCCCATGCCCACCCAGACGCCCAAGACTACCTATCTCCAGGATTACGCGCCGCCCGCCTACCGTATTCCAACCGTGGACCTGCGGTTTGAACTGGGCGAAGACCACACCCTGGTCCATTCCCGCCTGCACGTGATCCGCGCCCGCTCCGCGCCCGCCGGAACGCCGCTGGCGCTGGATGGCCAGCATCTGGAACTGATTGCGCTGGAACTGAACGGCGCCCCGCTCGCCGCCGAATGCTATCAGGTGGACGCCAACCACCTGACCTTGCTTGATCCGCCCGCCGAATTTGAACTGGCGGTGGTTACCCGTATTCACCCCCAGGACAACGCTGCCCTGGAGGGTCTCTACCAGTCCAGCGGCAATTTCTGCACCCAGTGCGAAGCAGAGGGCTTTCGCCGGATCACCTATTTCCTCGACCGCCCCGATGTGATGGCGGTATTCACCACCACGCTGGTCGCGGACCAGGCCCGCTATCCAGTGCTGTTGTCCAATGGCAACCCGGTCGCCAGCGGCGCGCTGGACGATGGCCGCCATTGGGTGCGATGGCATGATCCATTTCCCAAGCCCTGCTATTTATTCGCCCTGGTCGCCGGCCATTTGCAGCACATCGAAGATCAGTTCGTCACCCGATCGGGGCGCACGGTGACTTTGCGGATCTATGTCGAGCCGGCAAATAGAGACCAGTGCGACCACGCGATGTACGCGCTCAAACAGGCGATGGCCTGGGACGAGCAGCGGTTCGGGCTGGAGTACGACCTGGACTTGTACCAGATCGTCGCGGTCGGTGATTTCAACATGGGCGCGATGGAGAACAAGGGCCTCAACGTCTTCAACACCAAGTACGTGCTGGCCAAGCCGGAAACCGCCACCGACGCCGACTATCAGGGCATTCTGGGCGTGATCGGCCATGAATATTTCCACAACTGGACCGGCAACCGGGTGACCTGCCGCGACTGGTTCCAGCTCAGCCTTAAGGAAGGGCTGACCGTGTTCCGCGATCAGGAATTCTCCAGCGATCTCGGTTCGCGCGGGGTCAAGCGCATCGAAGACGTGCGCGTGCTGCGCAGCAGCCAGTTCCCGCAGGACGCCGGGCCGTTGGCGCATCCGGTGCGGCC
>CALMNY010000345.1 GCA_937872125.1 uncultured Candidatus Competibacteraceae bacterium
CACCGACGCGGAGGCCAGCAGCGCCACCAGGGTCAACAGGGTGGCCAGCAGCACCATCGGCAGGGACAGCCCATCCACCCCCAGCGCGTAGGAAACCCCAAGGGCGGGACTCCACAACACCTGTTCGACAAACTGGATCGCCGCCGTGGTGCGGTCGAAGGCGGCGATCAGGCTCCAGGCCAGCGCCAGCGCCAGCCCGGCATGGAACAGGGCCACTGCGCGGATGAGACGGGGCTGGGCCGCCGGCAGGAAGGCGACCAGAACCGCGCCAAAGAACGGCGCCCACAGGATGAAGCTGAGCATTTTCATGGTCGGTAAATCCATTGCTGGCGTCAGGAGTAGCGTCCGCCCATGATCATCGCATACTGCATGAGAGCGGGATAGGCTCCCATTGCGGCGAATCGGCAGGGTTGGCCGGCGCTTGCCGGGTCGCTTCGTCCAGGCCGCGCCAGAATATTCCACGTGGAATAGTCCGCCGCCTTCACGCCCCCAAATATTCCACGTGGAATAGTCCGCCGCCTTCACGCCCTCAAAATATTCCACGTGGAATAGTCCGCCGCCGTGCGCTTCAGGGTCTGGTTTCCGTGCTCCCGCGTGGGAACCAGGCGATCAGTTCCGATGAGGGGCAACCGGTTTTTCCGAAGTGGGGAGGCGTCTTCTGCTGACGGCTGTTATGCTTATCCGATTCGCACCGCGCCTTGCAGCCTGTGCTGGAGCGCAGATGCCGCCTTTGAATCCACCGGGTCAAATCCAAACCATGCGCTTCGAGGAATTATCATTGCCGGACCGTTACGCCGCTGAATCGGCCGCCAGCCGGTTCCTGGGGCAACACCGCTACATCAGCCTGGATGAGGCTTGCCAGACGCTCGATTTGACCTTGCCCCAACTCTGGAGCCAGATCATGCAGGACCGAGGTTTGCCAGACTGTGATCCACCCGTGTTCGCGCCTTTTGCCTGAAGAGGCGGGCTAACAGCCATGAAAACTGCCAACTGTCCCTCCTGCGGCGCTGCGATTACTTTCCAGTCGGCTGTTTCCATCCTGACGGTCTGCGCCTACTGCAAGAGCACCCTGATCCGCCACGATCTGGAACTGGAAAACATCGGCCAGATGGCGGAACTGCTGCCGGACCCTTCGCCCATTCAACTGGGAACTGAAGGCGTTTATCGCAAGACCCGGTTCACCGTGGTTGGGCGCATCCAGTTGCGCTACAGCCAGGGCCTCTGGAACGAATGGTATCTGCTGTTCGAGAATCAGCGAGGCGGCTGGCTGGGCGAAACGCTGGGCAACTATGCGGTGACGTTCCTGATCCAGCCGCCCGAACCGCTGCCGCCCTTCGCCGAACTGCGCGCCGGCCAGAACGTGACGCTGAAAGGCCGGGCGTTCCAGGTCACCAACATCGAAAGCAGCCGCTGCATCGCCGGCGAGGGCGAATTGCCGATTCGAGTTGGCCCCGGCTACGACGCGCCGGTCGTGGACTTGCAAGCCGGCGGCAACGTCTTCGCTACTCTGGATTACAGCGAAACGCCGCCGCTGGTGTTCGTCGGCGAGCAGGTGCGGTTCGACGATCTCAAGCTGACCCGCCTGCGGGAAGTCATGCCAGCCGGTTGGGAACCCGACGCCGGCATCCAGGCGGAATCCTTCCAGTGTCCCGGTTGCGGCAGTGCGTTGACCATCCGCGCCAAGGGTCAGACGGACACCCTGGCCTGCGGGACCTGCGGTTCGATCATGGACATCACCGATCCGAATTTCCGCATCCTGTCCCGGTTCCAGGCCAAGGTCAAATACGAGCCACTGATTCCGCTGGGCGCGCACGGCACGCTGGAAGACACCGACTACGAAGCCATCGGTTATCTGCGGCGGCGGGTGACCGTGGAAGGCGTAGATTATGAGTGGAGCGAAACTTTGCTCTTCCACCGGCAACAGGGCTTCCGCTGGCTGGTGGAATACAACGGCCACTGGAGCCTGGTTCGGACCACCACTGAACCGCCGCTGGCGACCGGTTACGGCGCGCAGGGCCGGGCTGTTTACCAGAGCCGGACTTACCGCCATTTCCAGACCGCCGCCGCCGAAGTCAGCTATGTGCTGGGCGAATTCTACTGGCGGGTCGAAGTGGGCGAACGCTGTGAAATCAGCGATTACATCGCCCCGCCATTCCAGTTAAGCCAGGAGCGAACGGACAAGGAACTCGTTTGGTCGCAGGCTGAGTACCTCGAACCGGAAACGGTCAAAACGGCGTTCCAGCTTGAACAGCCACTGCCAGTAAAAGTGGGCGTCGGCGCCTGTCAGCCTTCCCCTTACGAGGCGCAACGCCCCCGGTTCCGGCGGCTGCGCTGGCTGTTCCTGGGCGTTCTGCTGCTGGGCCAGATCGCAACCGTCACTTTGTCCTCCGATCAACGGGTCCACCAGCAAACCTTTGTCTTCAACGCCGAAACCAAGGACAAAACGCTGACCTCGGAACCGTTCGCGTTGAGCGGGCGCGATTCCAACCTGGTCATCCGCGCCGAGACCAACCTGGATAACAACTGGATTTATCTCGATCTGGCGCTGATCGAACGCGATACCGGCGCCAGCGTCGCGATAGGCCGCGAGCTTAGCTATTACCAGGGCGTAGACGAAGGCGAACGGTGGTCGGAAGGCAACGCCAGCGACGAAGCGGTGTTGTCCGGGATTCCCGCCGGTCTCTACTATCTGAGCGTCGAGGGCGAACTGCCCTCCACTTTGCCCACCGTCACCTGCACCCTGACGGTGTTCCGTGACGTGCCCAGTTGGAGCAACTTTTTCCTGGCGCTGCTAGGCTTACTGGTTGTGCCGTTGCTGTTTTACTGGCGAGCGCGGGCCTTCGAGCGCGCCCGCTGGGCGGAAAGCGATCACGGCCCTTCGGGTAAGGGCGAAACGGATGATGACGATGAATAATCCACGAACCCTGGAGAACGCCAGCTCATGCTGTACCGGAGTTATGTGATTAGCGGCATCCTGATTCTGGCGCTGTTCGCCACCGCGCAATACCGGGGTTGGAGCATCTTCAGCGCCAGTGAAGCTAAAAGCCCGCCGGGTACGGCGCGGGGTATTTATCACAAGTAGGCACGATGCAAGACCACGATCCCCAATCAGGGGCTGAAAGTTCAGCCCCGATTTACTACGTCGGCGTTGGCGCTTCAGCCGGTGGGCTGGAGGCGCTGGAGTCCTTCTTCACCCCGATGCCCGCCGAGAGCGGCATGGCCTTCATCGTCATCCAGCACCTCTCGCCCGACTACAAAAGCATGATGGTCGAGCTGCTCTCCAAGCGCACCACCATGCCAGTCCGGCGCGCTGAGGAAGGTATGCGGGTCGAGGCCAACTCGGTCTATCTCATCCCGCCCAAGAAAAATCTGTCCATCTTCCACGGCAAACTGCTGCTCAGCGAATCCGACCACTCGCGGGGCATCAACCTGCCCATTGACGTGTTCCTGCGTTCGCTGGCCGACGATCAGGGGGAAAAGGCCATCGGCGTCATCCTGTCGGGCACCGGCAGCGACGGGGTGCGCGGCATCCGGGCGATCAAGGAAGCCGGCGGCATGGTCATGGCGCAGAGCGAGGAATCGGCCCGGTTCGACGGGATGCCCCGCGCCGCGATTTCCACCGGGCTGGCGGATTTCATCCTGCCGCCTGATGAAATGCCGCCAAAGCTGCTGTCGTTCATCAGCCATCCCTACGCCGCCAAAACCGACCGGCCGCAAACGCTGCTGTCGGACGAGGACGGCCTGACCCGCATCTTTGCCCTGCTGCGCGAACGCACGCGGGTGGATTTCACCTTCTACAAGCCCAGCACCGTAGTTCGGCGCATCGAACGGCGCATGACGGTCAACCAGATTCACGACCTGCGCGACTACGTCAAATTCATGGAGAGCTATTCGGGCGAGGCGATGGCGCTGTACCGTGAACTGCTGATTGGCGTCACCAGCTTTTTCCGCGACCGCGCCGTGTTCGACGAACTGGAGGCTCATTACCTGCCCGCGTTATTCGAGCGGGTGGAAGCCCGCGAGGTCCGGTTCTGGGTGGCGGGCTGTTCCACCGGCGAGGAAGCCTATTCGCTGGCCATGCTGAGCCGCGAGGTCCTGGGAAGTCTGGGCAAGCGGCTCGATGTCAAGATTTTCGCCACCGACCTCGACCGGGACGCCATCCTGCGCGCCAGCGGCGGCGTCTATCCCGAAAGCATCGCCGCCGATCTGTCGCCGAAGTACCTGGCGCGGTACTTCCAGCGCCGGGAAGACCACTACCAGATCGACCGCTCCATCCGGGAAATGGTGGTCTTCGCCCAGCACAACCTCATCAAGGATCCGCCGTTTACCAACATCGAACTGGTCAGTTGTCGCAACCTGCTCATCTACCTGCAACCGGTGTTGCAACGCAAGGCCATGGAATTGATGAACTTCTCGCTCAATCCCCAAGGCATCCTGCTCTTGGGCAGCAGCGAGACGACCGGCGAGCTGGCCGACCTGTTCGAGCCGCTGCACCAGAAATTCAAGCTCTACGCCTCCAAGGGCAAGCGCCGTCCCACCCGCGACGGTCCGGAGTTTTCCACTGTGCCGGAAGTGCGCCCGTGGCAAAATCGCGCCCGCGCCGCCGGCGGGCCATGGCTGCGCAGCCACGAGGAAGAGCGGATGCTCGACCGCTTCCTGCAATCACTCGCCGGGGATTACGTCCCGCTGGCGGTGGTGGTGAACGAGCAGATGGAAGTGCTGCATATCCTGGGCGAGTCGGAGGGCTATTTCCGGCTGCCGTCCGGCCGGCTGATGAACGACATCACCAAGATCGCGGTGAAGGATTTGGCCATCCCGCTGGCCACCGGCTTGCAAAAGGTGTTCAAGACCGGCGAGGAACTCAAGTACACCAGCATCCGGCTCAAATGGCGTGACGAGACCCACAACGTCCAGATCCGCATTCGACCGCTGCCAGGGAAAAAAGGCCAGGAGCCACTGGCGGTCGTGTTCGTCGAGGAAATGACCCCGCAGATGAAGGAGCCGGCTGCCAGCAGCGCGCAGGTCTTTGACGTCAGCCAGGAAGCCGAACAACGGATCCATGATCTGGAGCAGGAACTGCAGTTCTCGCGGGAAAACCTGCAAGCCACCATCGAGGAACTGGAAACCTCGAACGAAGAGTTGCAGGCGACCAACGAGGAACTGCTCGCCAGTAATGAGGAACTGCAAAGCACCAATGAAGAATTGCAGTCGGTCAATGAGGAACTGCATACGGTCAATGCTGAATACCAGAGCAAGATTATCGAGTTGACCGAACTGAATAACGATCTGGACAACCTGATGGCCAGCACCCGGATCGGCACCCTGTTCCTGGATGAAAACCTGGCGGTTCGCCGCTTCACGCCTGAAATCCGCCGGGTTCTTAAAATTCTGGACAGCGATATTGGCCGCCCCGTCAATCATCTGGTTCACACCCTGGTGAAAGTGGACCTGTTTGCGCTGATCGCCGAAGTCGCCCGCTCCGCTACCGAACAGGAACGGGAGGTTCGCACCGAGGACGGCGCCTGGCTGCTCATGCGCCTCCTGCCTTATCGAGTGGGCGCGGGAACCGTGTCCGGCGTGGTGCTGACTTTCACCGACATCGGCCTGCTCAAAACCACCCAGAATGCGCTGTCCGACCGCGAAACCTGGTTGCACAGCCTCTATCGCGCCGCGCCAGTGGGGATCGGTCGGGTTGTCGTCCGCCGATTTCTGGAAGTCAACGAGCGGGTCTGCCAAATGCTGGGCTACGCCCGCGAGGAGTTGATCGGCCAGAGCGTGCGTCTGGTTTATCCTTCGGATGAGGAATTCGAGTTCGTGGGCCGGGAGAAGTACGAACAGATTCGGACGCGGGGTGTGGGGATGGTGGAGACGCGCTGGCGGCGCAAGGACGGCAGCTTTTTTCCCGTACTGCTCAGTTCTTCGCCCCTGAATCCGGCCCATCCCGATGCGGGATCCACGTTTACCGTGCTCGATATTTCCAGCCGCAAGCAGGCGGTCGAACAGGCCAGGGCCAGTGAGGCGCGCTATCGCCAGCTCTTCGACACCATGGCGGAAGGGGTGGTGTATCAAAACGCCGACGGCGAAATCATCTCCGCCAATCCGGCGGCCTGCCGCATCCTGGGCCTGTCGAACGACCAGATCAACGGGCGAACTTCCGCCGATCCCAACTGGCGGGCAATCGGTGAGGATGGCGCGGAATTGCCCGGCGACCAGCATCCCTCCATGATCGCCCTGCGCACCGGCCAGCCGGTGACCGGCGCCGTGATGGGGATTTTCAACCCCCAGCTTGGGCAGACCCGCTGGATTCGCGTCAACGCCATCCCGCTGTTCGAACCGGACGACAACAGTCCCGGCCAGGTTTACGCCACATTCGACGACATCACCGAGGTTGTCGAATCCACGCGCGCCCTGGCCCGCGTCCAGGACGAGTTGCGGCAAATCGGAACGACGGGGCCAGGCGACGCCGGACATTCCGGCCAGCCAGCGCCCGGCTTCGTGAATTAGAGAAAACGCTATGACGCCAAACAGCCAGAATCCATCGAAGCGGCTCCGCGAGCAGGCGGAAACCAGAGCCACGGGACACCATCGAGGATCGGAGTTCTCGGACCTGCCGGGGCTTGCCAGCGACCAGGTTCGCAAACTGGTGCATGAACTCCAGGTTCACCAGATCGAACTGGAGATGCAGAACGAAGAGTTGCGCCGCGTTATGGCGGAGCTGGAGGAATCCCACCAGCATTTCTCGCTCCTGTTCCACCGGGCGCCCATCGGCTATCTGGTGCTCGATCAGGTGGGTTTGATTCACGAGGTCAACGACACGTTCTGCCGGATGGTGGGCCGCGACCGGAATCAGTTGGTCGGCGCTCCGTTTGCGGAATGCATGGCCGCCGACAATCGCGGCGTGTTTCTGGCGCGCTACCGGGCGTTTTTCAAGCACCCGGCGGGAAAGCACCTCGAAGCCCTGTTCCCGCGCGGCCAGGATCCGGGATTCCACGCCCACCTGGAAGGCGCCACGCTCAGCCATTCTCTCGGGCGGCCGCCGGTCAACAATGTTCCCCTGTTGTTGCTGGCGGTTACCGACATCACTGAACGCAAGTCGGCGGAGAACAAGCGGTTGCAACTGGAACGCCAGATGCAGGAGACCCAGAAACTGGAAAGCCTGGGCGTGCTGGCCGGTGGCATCGCGCATGATTTCAACAACCTCCTGACTGTCATCCTGGGCAACGCCAGCCTGGCGCTGGATGAACTGCCGCCGACTTCGGCCGCCGGCGACAACCTGAAGGCTATTGAACACACCGCCCTGCGCGCCGCCGAACTGTGCCGGCAGATGCTGGCCTATTCGGGCAAGGGCCGCTTCGTCATCGAAGCCGTCGAGCTTGGGGCGCTGATCCAGGACATGGTCTCCCTGCTCAAGGCCTCCATCACGAAAAAAGCAATGCTGCATCTGAACCTTGCGGAGTCGTTGCCGTCCCTGCGCGGCGATCCCAGTCAGATCCGTCAGATCGTCATGAATCTGGTGATCAATGCCTCGGAAGCCCTGGGCGAGCACGCCGGCACGATCACCTTGGCAACGGGCCTGCTGGAAGCATCGCCTGAACCGCTGGCCGGGGTTCATTTGGACGAACCACTGGCGGAGGGTCCCTATGTGTGGCTGGAAGTCAGCGATACCGGCTGTGGCATGGACCCGGAAACCCGGCGGCGTATCTTCGAGCCGTTCTTCACCACCAAATTCACCGGGCGTGGGCTGGGCTTGTCGGCAGTGCTGGGCATCGTGCGCGGGCACCAGGGCGCGCTGAAAGTGCAGAGCGAACCCGGCAAGGGTACGAGCTTCAAGGTGCTGTTTCCCGCCGCGCCCCAGGAGTTGCCGACTCCGCCCCGATCCGGCGAACCGAAACCGGGCCTCTGGAAAGGCGCGGGCACGATCCTGCTGGTGGATGACGAGGAGTCGGTCCGGACGATGGGTCGCCGGATGCTGGAACGGAGCGGATTTCAAGTGTTGACTGCTGCGGACGGTCGCGCAGCCCTGGAAATCTACCGGGCGCGGCGCGGCGAGATCGCCCTGGTGTTACTGGATTTGACCATGCCTGACCTGGATGGCGAGGAGACGTTCCACGAGTTGCGCCAGATTGACCCCAACGTCCGGGTGGTGATGTCCAGCGGCTACACCGAAAGCGAAATTATCCCCCGGTTCGCCGGCCAGGGCTTGACGGGCTTTTTGCAGAAACCCTACACCACAGCGGCCCTGATAGAGTGTCTGCGCGGTTCCCTGGGCGGCAGCGAATCTTCCTAACCCCTAACCTCTCGCCCGCCGATGTTCGAGGGGGGTGAACGGGTATATAGCGCTCCTATCCCGGTTGTGGAAATTCCCCTCCTTGGCAAGGAGGGGTGGCGCGCAGCGCCGGGGTGGTTCGACCGTAGCGATTCCACAACTCAGATAGGATCGCTAT
>CALMNY010000346.1 GCA_937872125.1 uncultured Candidatus Competibacteraceae bacterium
ATTACCACCGAGCGTTTTAACCTGGTGGACAGCATTCGGGAAAACATGGCAGCCAAGTTATCTGAAAATGGTTTGGTCCTGGTTGACTTCGTCCTGCGCAACATCGCCTTCTCGCCAGAATATGCCGCATCGGTGGAACAGAAACAGATCGCCGAGCAACTGTCGCAGCAGGCAAAGTTTGTTGTGGAACAAAAACGCCAGGAAGCTGAACAGGCTCGCCAGGTGGCACAGGGCCAGGGTGATGCCGTCATCATCCGGGCAAAGGCGGATGCGGAAGCACGCATCATTGCCGCCAAAGCAGAAGCCGAAGCATTAGCATTAATCAGTGAAGCGCTCAAGAACAACCCGGACCTGCTCACCTATCAGTACATCAGCAAACTTTCGCCGAACATCCAGGCCATGCTGCTGCCCAGCGATTCCCCCTTCCTGCTGCAACTGCCGCAATACGGCCCGACCCAATCCGGCACCACGATCATTCCAACACCAGAACCATAACGCAACAGACCTCAAAAAATCCCCTGCTTGAAGCGGGGGATTTTCTATTACGAATTTATGCAACACGGATATAATCACTCTCATGAGCGAACAAGCACCCTCCCCTTCCGGGAAGCAGATCCGCCTGACAAGTCTGTCCAACTGCGCGGGTTGAGCGTCGAAATTAAGCGCTGAAGCGCTGGCGCACGTGCTGCGCCCGATTGCCAACACCTTCCAACCGCAGGATTATCCCGATCTGCTGGTCGGTTTGTCGTCTCCGGATGACGCCGCCATCTGGCGCATCGACGATGACCGTGCCATCATCCTGACCACCGACTTTTTCACACCGGTGGTGGATGATGCCTATGATTACGGCGCTATTGCCGCGGCCAACAGTCTGTCGGATGTCTATGCCATGGGTGGAACGCCCTTCCTGGCGCTGAACATTGCCGCGCTGCCGCCCGACCTGCCTACGGAGATCAGCGCGGAAATTCTGCGCGGGGGCGCTGAAAAGGCACGCGAAGCCGGCGTGGTGATCGCCGGCGGGCACACCGTGCAGGATAAAGAGCCCAAATACGGATTGGTCGTAGTCGGTTTTGTCGACCCTCGGGCCACGCTCACAAAGACGGGCGCGCGCATCGGCGACAAGCTGGTGCTGACCAAACCACTCGGCTTTGGCGTGACCACAACAGCGCTCAAACGCGAACAGGCCGCTGCAGAGGATGTGCAGGAAGTAGTCGCCTGGATGAAACGCCTAAACCGGACCGCCGGGCAACTGGCCGTTGAATTTCACCTGCGCGGTGGCACGGATATCACCGGCTACAGTCTGCTGGGCCACGCCTGGGAAATG
>CALMNY010000347.1 GCA_937872125.1 uncultured Candidatus Competibacteraceae bacterium
GGCCACCGCGCCCCTGGTGGAACGGGTTGTAGATTTGTCCACTCACGCCCGTGCTGGCCGCCGCATGGCGGGACGCGGGACGCGGATGGGTAATCAGTTGACCGTGAATAATCTCGCCCACTAGATGGTCGGGCAGATCAAACAAGTCTTCGTAGGTGGCGAATTTGCGAGCGGTGGCGGACATGGTTGGAATCTCCGTTAAACGCACCGGGGGGCGACGCTAATTTTGCCACGGATGGGGGGCCTGACGCTCAGCCATTCCAGCTTCAGAACACAGCCGGCTCAGAAATCACCTTTAACCCGAAAGGCCTCCGATCAGGATAAGCGGGCTGGCGCTCAAACCTGATTCGGAGGTTGCGATGATGAATCTCCAGGAAAAGGACGTTTAACGCAGCAGCGCCAGGAACATCCCCGCCGCCACCGCCGAACCGATCACGCCGGCCACATTGGGTCCCATGGCCGCCATGAGCGGATTGACCCGACCTTCGGTGTGCTCGGAGACGAACTTCTGCACCACCCGCGCCGACATGGGCACCGCCGATACGCCCGCTGCGCCGATGCAGGGGTTGATGCGCTTGCCTTCGGGCAGGAACAGGTTGAGCAGCTTGGCGAACAGGATGCCGCCCGCCGTGCTGAAGGCGAACGCCACCGCGCCCAGCACCAGGATGAACAGGGTTTGCGGACTCAGAAAGGTGTCGCCCTGCATAGTCGCGCCGACCACCAGCCCCAGGAAAATGGTGACGATGTTGATCAGCGCGCCGCCGGCGGTTTTGCTCAGCCGGTCGGTGACGCCGGATTCCCGCAGCAGATTGCCGAACATCAACATGCCAATGAGGGGGGCGCTGGAGGGAATAGCCAGGGCGGTCAGCACGGTGATGAACACCGGAAAAATGATGACCGCCGTTTGGGAAACCGGCCGGGCCTGCGGCATGTTGATGGCGCGTTCCTCGGCAGTGGTCAACAGGCGCATGATGGGTGGCTGGATCACCGGCACCAGCGCCATGTAGCTGTAGGCGGCCACCGCCACCGCGCCCAGCAGGTGCGGGGCGAGGATGGCGGTCAGGTAGATGCTGGTGGGTCCGTCGGCGCCGCCGATGATCCCGATCGAAGCCGCTTCCTCCGCTTTGAAACCGAACAGATAAAAGGCGCCCAGCGCAGCGACAAAGATACCCAGTTGAGCCGCCGCGCCAAGCAGCAGGGTGATGGGCCGGCTCAACAGCGGCCGAAAGTCGGTCAACGCCCCAACCCCGAGAAAGATGACCGGCGGCAGCAACTGAGTCTTGATCCCCATGTTGTAGATGAATTGCAGCAGAGGGAGGGTTTCGCCAGGCTGCGCGTGATAGCCGCTGGAGGCGCTGAGCATGGCGGCGGGCAGATTGGCCAGCATCGCGCCGAAACCGATGGGGATCAGCAGCAGCGGTTCATAGTTCTTCTTTACGGCCAGGTAGATCAGCAGCCCGGCCACGAAAAACATGACCAGATTGCGCCAGCCCAGGCCCTGAAAACCGCTTTGGGCGATTAATTCCAGCAAGGTATCCATGTCACCCGCCGATGGTCAGAATGGGCTTGTCCGCGGAGACCTCGGAGCCAAGATCGGCATGAATTTCCACCACCGAGCCGGCGCAGGGCGCACGCACATCGTGCTTGGCCTTCATGGCCTCGACCGCAGCGACGACCTGGCCTTTCTGCACCGCATCGCCCACTTTAACGTTGATTTCCACCAGTTCCACCTTGCCCTCGAACGGTGAGAATACCGGCGTGCGCTGACCGGTGGTGACCGGCGCGGGAACAGGCGCGGCGGCAGCGGTCGGCGCCGCCGCAGTCGGTGAGTGCGCGCCAGCCGGCGGTTCGATGGTGACGCGGAAGGTACGGGTCACGCTGCCTTCGACCACTGTGCACTGGGTAGTCACTGGCGCGGTGAAGGCGGGAGTGACGACAACCGGCGCCGGAGCGGCAGGAGCGGGCGCGGGCGCGGCTTCCGCCGGCTTGTCCTTGGCCTTCAACGGCAGGTTGACCTTGGGTTTGCCGGTCAGCAGCCGGATGCCCTCGTTCAGCTCCATGTTCTTGCCAGGTACGATAGCGGAAGCCACCAGGAAAATGTTCTCCTCGGTCAGCGGCAGGTTGCGCTCGCGCAGCGCCTCCTCGGCCATGGCGATGCTGTCCGGCGCCTTTTCCAGCGGATCGCCCTGGAACGGCTCCAGCTTGAGCTGCTCAGCGGCGATCTTGATCACCTCCGGGTCTGGCGGTTCCGGCGTGCGGCCAAAGTAGCCGAGCACCGAGCGCCCGTAACCAGGGTCAATCTTTTTCCAGCGACCGTGCAGCACGTTGTTGAACGCCTGTAACCAGTACTGCTGGCTGCCGGGCGTTACGCTGGTCCAGGCGCCGCCGGCCCGCACCACTTCGGGAAACTCGGCCAACACGTCGCCGTAGCGATGCAGAATGCGGGCATCGGCCATCATCTGAACGTTGGGGCCGATGGCGCCGCCCGGCATTGGAAAGTTCACCACCCGGGCGTCCGCCGAAGTTGTTACCGGGTTGAATGCATAGTCCTTGAGTCCTTCGTCGAGCAGTTTTTCCAACTCATCCATCTTGCTGGCGTCAATGTCGAGCGAGTAGCCGGTGCCCTTTAAAGCGTGCCACATCGAACGCACGTCCGGCTGTGCGGTGCCGGAAGCCAGCGGCCGCACCGACAGGTCAATGCGATCCACGCCGCCGGCGATACCCGCCATGTAGCAGGCCACCGCCATCGAGGCGGTGTCGTGCGTGTGCATGGACAGCGGTACTTCGGGGGGCAGAATTTTTTTCAGGCCCTTGGCGGTTTCGTAGCAGGTGTGAGGGTCCGTAGTGCCGGAGGCGTCCTTCATGCAGACCGAGTCGAAATGGAGACCCGAATCCAGCAGCTTGCGCACCACGCGGATGTAGAAATCCGGGGTATGCACCTGGTCAGACGGGTATGGCAGACCCATCATCGCCACGCAGACCTGATGGTGCATCCCGGCGTCCACAATCGGCTGGCCGGTCTTGACCAGGTTGTCCACGTCGTTCATGAAATCGAAGTTGCGATCAATGGTGGTGCCGTGCTTTTTCATCAAGCGCGCCTGCATCTCCAGCGCCTTGAGCCGCTGCGTGTTCAGAGTGACGCCGGACACCGAGCGAGTAAGGATTTGCAGGTCAGCGTCTGGCCCGACCGCTTCGCGCATTTTGTCCATGCAGACGAACGGATCCTCGCCGGCGTAGAAATAGGGCGCCTGATAGCGGGCGCCGCCGCCGAACTCGAACTGGCGGATACCCATCGCGGCGGCGGCCTGCATGGCGGGCAGCACGTCGTTGACGCGCACGTTGCCGCCGAACACGCTTTGTAGACCATCGCGAAAGGCGGTCAGCATGACGCGAATTTTTTTCTGGGTAGGGGCGAAGATCATGAGGGCTCCACAACAATAACAAACGGAAATTAACGGATTTCTTCGATGCGGGTCACGCGGGCGCCGGGCAGGATGGCGTTCGCTGCGGAGGCGATGGCGACGGCGACGGCAGCGTCAGTCTTTGGTGGCGCTTTCTCGGGAAATAGTTCGATCAGGCCGCGCAGGGCGATAGCCAGCACCCAAAGCAACCCGAGCACCGCAGCGAATGCATTGAGACAAATCACCAAAAGGTTGGGATTTTCCATGAAAACTCCTGTTACGCCGTCGGGAGGACCGGCATGGCACATCAGAGGGTTGGGTTAATATAATACGAATTGCGTTCAAATCAGCCGGTATCGGTGGGCTAAAGCACCAGCCGGGCGTTGCGTATGGGTTCGGCGCGGCCTTCGAGCCGCAAAGAAAGATCGGGCAAAATGTCTGCGACCCGACCCCGAACCCGCGGCGGAGTGCGGTCTGGGTCATCGCAGGAAGCAGGCCACAGGCGTACCTCCTGGCCGATGCAGGCGGACCTGGCGCGATAGCGTTGATACAGATCATCCGAGCCGTTTTCCCGCAGGGTGCGAACCTCCTCGTCCAAGGCCGCCGCCAATGTTGCGAATAGTTTGGGCAGTTTGCCACGTAGACCCGGATCGGCATCCGCCAGAGCAGCAGCACGGGGGACCCAGGGTGTCGGCGCCATGGCCGGCGCCGCTTCGAGATTGACGCCGATGCCAAAGAGCGCACAAACGACCCGGTCGCCCTCAATCTGGGTGGACGTCAACACGCCAGCCACTTTGCCAGCGGGCAGGATAAGATCGTTGACCCATTTGATCGCCGGCGCGCACCGTCCGCCACTCGTGCGCTCGATGCTCTCGGCCGCCACCACCACGGGCAGCATGACCAGGGCGGCTTCGGCTGAAGCGGCGAGGAGGTCCAACCGGTAGTGCGCGACAAGGTGGAGGTTGCCGCGCAAGGCGGTCCACGAGCGCTGGCGCTGGCCGTGAAATCCGGTTCCCGCCAGGGCCAGACCAATCAGGCCGTCCGGCAGGGTGACGCCCGCCCGCAATGCGGTCTGAAGCGCCGCAAATTGTGAGAAGGGCGCATGATCAATCAGGATCACGCGCCGGTCGGGATACGGGACTGAGAGCGCCGTGGTGCAGCGCCAGCAATCGGCACGGTCGCCGAGCAACGCCCAGAGTGCGCGATCAGCGGGCGAAAAGCACTCTGTTTGGCCTGGCGACCAGGCGTGGCCGGCCGGTAGAAAAGCGGCCGTAGCCTCGGGTTGATCGGTCAGCCACCACATGGTCGGCGGTTTCCAGGTTCGCACATCGCCTTATTCTACCCCCAGCAGCGCCCGCTCCTCGTCCAGCGTGGCCTGTTCGCGCTGCTGCAAGGCCCACATCTGCGCGTACAAGCCACCCTGTTGCAGCAGTTCGCGGTGGCTGCCCTGCTCCCGCACCCGGCCATGATCCAGCACCAGGATTTGATCGGCGTCCACGATGGTGGACAGGCGGTGAGCGATCACCAGGGTCGTATGCTCGGCGGCCACCGCGCGCAGGGCTTGCAAAATCGCCTGTTCGGAGCGGCTGTCCAGCGCCGAGGTCGCTTCGTCGAAAATCAGGATGCGCGGTCGCTTGAGGATGGCCCGCGCTATCGCTACCCGCTGTTTCTCGCCGCCCGACAGCTTCAAACCGCGTTCGCCGACCACGGTTTCATAGCCAGCCGGCAGCGCGGCGATGAACTCGTGCAACTGCGCCATCCGCACGGCGGCGACAATCTCCTCGCGGCTGGCGTCGGGCCGCGCGTAGGCCAGGTTGTAATACAGCGTGTCGTTGAACAGCACGGTGTCCTGCGGGACGATGCCGATGGCGGCGCGCAAGCTGCGCTGGGTGACGGCGCGAATATCCTGCCCATCCACCAGCACGCGCCCGCCGGTCACGTCGTAGAACCGGAACAGCAATCGGGCCAGCGTAGATTTGCCCGCCCCGCTGGCCCCGACGACCGCCCGCTTGCGCCCCGGCGGCACGGTAAAACTCACGTCGAACAGAATCTGCCGGTCGGGTTGATAACCAAACTGCACGTTCTCGAATCGCAACTCGCCCTGCGTCACCCGCAATTCGGCAGCGGCCGGCGTGTCGCGGATTTCTGGCGTCCGCTCGAACAGCCGCACCAGATCGTCCATGTCGGCCAGCGCGTACTTGATCTGCCGGTAGACGATACCGAGAAAATTCAGCGGGATGAACAGTTGCAGCAGCAGGGCGTTGACCAGCACCAGATCGCCCAGGGTCATCTGACCGGCGGCGACCTGACTGGCGGCGACGACCATCATCACCGTCACCCCGATGGCGATGATCGTACTCTGGCCGAAGTTGAGCACCGACATCGAGGTCTGGCTGAGCACGGCGCTGTTTTCCCACGCCGCCAGGGTGGCGTCGCAGCGGCGCAGTTCCCAGTCCTCATTGCCGAAATATTTGACCGTTTCGTAGTTGATCAGGCTTTCGATGGCCTCGTTACCGGCCTGCGATTCCAGCCGGTTCATCAGGTGGCGATGTTCCATCCGCCAGTTGGTGATCGCCAGGGTGAAGGCGACGTAGGCCGCGACACTGCCGAAAATGATCAAGGTGAAGATCGCAGGGTAGCGGCCCAGTAATAGCGAAGCCGCCAGCAGGAATTCCACGATGACCGGCAGAATGCTGAAGGCCAGATAGTTCAGCAGGGTGCTCAGGCTACGCGCCCCCCGCTCCAGATCGCGGCTGATGGCGCCGGTCTTGCGCTCCAGATGGAACCGTAGCGACAGATCGTGCAGGTGCGCCAGGGTGCGCAGGGTCAGCCGGCGCATGGCGC
>CALMNY010000348.1 GCA_937872125.1 uncultured Candidatus Competibacteraceae bacterium
GGGCTGGGTCTGCCGGTGATCCTGGCGCGCGAAGATCCCCGCGACGCCTTTGTTTCCCGCCATTACGCCCATCCTGACGCCCTGCCCGCCCATGCGCGGGTGGGCACGTCCAGCCTGCGCCGGCAATGCCAACTCGCCGCCCGTTACCCCGGCTGGGAAATTCGCAGTCTGCGCGGCAACGTCGGCAGCCGGCTGGCGAAACTGGACGCCGGCGAATTCGACGCCATCCTCCTCGCCGCCGCCGGCCTCAAGCGCCTGGGATTGGAAGAACGCATCACCCTGGCGCTGGCGCCGGAATTCAGCCTGCCCGCCATCGGCCAGGGCGCGATTGGGGTGGAGTGCCGGCTGGACGACGCGCGGACGCGGGAACTGATCGCCGTGCTCAACGATCCCGCCACTCAGGTTCGGGTTAAGGCGGAACGGGCCTTCAACGCCCGTCTGCAAGGGGGCTGTCAGGTGCCGATTGCGGGCCACGCACTGCTGGACCATGACCAACTCTGGCTGCGCGGCCTGGTCGGCGAACCTGACGGCAGCCGAATCGTCGCCGGCGAAATTCGCGGTCCAGCGGCGGAGGCTGAGACCCTCGGCGCGGCGCTGGCCGAAGAACTGCTTGAACGCGGCGCCGATACCATTTTGCGGCGACTGCTCGCCACCTCCTGAACGGTCGTATTCATGTCTGGCGCTCTCAACGGCCTCGGCGTGCTGATCACCCGACCAGAACACCAGGCCGGTCCACTTTGCCAGCGGATCGAACAGCACGGCGGCGTCACCATCCGCTGTCCGACCCTGGTCATCCGCGAGCCGCGCAACTGGGCGCCGGCGCTGGCTCTGTTCGACCGGCTGGCCGAGTACGACCTGGCCATTTTCACCAGCGCCAACGCCGTAGATCGCGCCATGCCCCCAATTCGGGAACGCGGCGGCTTTCCACCTCGATTGGAAATCGCCGCTATCGGCCAGGCCACGGCGCGGGCGCTGGCCCATCACGGCATTGATCGCTGTCTGCAACCCAAGGCGGGTTTCACCAGTGAAGCACTGCTGGCCCTGCCCCGCTTCCAGCAGGTGACCGGTCAAAATATCGTCATCGTGCGCGGCGAGGGCGGCCGGGAACTGCTGGCCGAAACCCTGACCGAACGCGGCGCACGGATCGCCCGCGCTGAGGTTTACCGGCGCGAACGGCCCACCCTGGATACCGCCGCCCTTCTCGAACGCTGGGCGCGCGGTGAAATCGGGGCGGTGGCGGTCACCAGCGCCGAGAGCCTGCTGAATCTTTTTGATATGCTAGGCATTGACGGGCAAGATTATCTGTGTAAAACGCCCCTGATCGTGGTCAGCGCCCGAATCCAGCAAACCGCCGCGGATCTGGGTTGCAGCCGGTTCCAGCTCGCCCGGGACGCCAGCGATGACGCCATCCTCGCCGCGCTGCTCGGTCTGACCGCCACTTCTCCTTCATCCGTTCGGTAACGCGACATGACAGACCAGACATCGGATAACAACGACAAGGCCAAAGCCGCATCGGCCACCAAGGCTGCGCCCGCGACCACCGCTCCCCCCAGCAAATCACTTCAACCCGACGCCGCGCACCCCCAGCCAACCTCGATCGCAGCGCCCGCGCCCCAGTCCAAGAGTGGCCGGGGACTGGCGGGATTGGCCATCCTCCTGGCTCTGGGCGCCGGCGGCGGTAGCGGCTACCTGTGGCATCTCTGGCAACAGGACCAGGCCGCCCAGGCCAGCCGGCTGGACCAGGCTATCAAACAGGCTATTGCTCAGCGCGATCCTGAATTTCAGGCGCTCAAGGCCCAAGTCCAGCAACTACAAGGGCTGAAAGCCGGAATTGATCAGGCGCGCACCGACAGCCAGACGGTTAAGGAGCAACAACTGGGCCTGGCCGGCGACCTTCAGCCGCTAAAAAACGCCATGGAACTGCACAAGGGCGAGAATGAAATCATCAAGGGAGAAATGAAGCTGCTGCGGGAAAGCCATGACGCTCACAAGACCTCGGTACAAAAGCAAAACGACGAACTCGGCGCACAGTTGAAGGATTATGAAAATGGCCTGGCGAAGCAGAACGAACAACTGCAAAACCTGAAGCTGGGCCAGACCGGCCTGACCGAACAACTGGAAATCGTCAAGACCCTGGTGGCCAAGGGTGGCGATGTCAACGCTTTTCCGCTCGCGGAAGTGGATTATCTGTTGCGGCTGGCCGATACCAAGCTGAAGCTGGAGCGCAACGTCCCTGCCGCCCGGCTGGCGCTGGAGGTGGCCCAGCAACGGCTCAAGGCGGTCAACGAAAGCGCCATGGCCTCGGTGCAAACCATGCTCGGCGAGACCATCGCCAGTCTGCGCGGCGTGAAATTGCCCGATCTGTCCGCCCTAGCCCGCAAGGTCGCCGAGATGCAGAAGGAAATCAGCGGCCTGCCTTTGCGAATCACCTCCGGGGTGCCAGACATCAAGAACCGGGTCAAGCCCGCCGCCACCGCCACCGTCAGTACCGACGCCGACCGCTCCTGGTGGGATCGCGGCACCGAAGCGGTCTGGAATCAGTTCAAGGACATCGTAGTAATCCGCCGCGTGCGCAGCGATGCACCACCACTGATCGCCATGGAAGAAGAGTTTTTCTTGCGCCAGAACCTGCGGCTGGGACTGGAAAGCCTGCGGACGGCGCTGCTGCGTGGCGATGCCGAGGCCTACCGGGATTCTTACGATCTGGTCGACCAGTGGACTCAGAAGTATTTCGATACCGAGGACAAGCAGGTCGCCGCGTTCGCCGCTCAACTGAAAGCGTTGCAAACCATCGAGTTCAATCCCTACATCCCGGATTTGACTGGTCTCAACCAAGCGTTCAGTGAAGCCATGGCCCACCGGCACCCGATCCGCACCCTCGGCAAAACCCCGGAGGCGCCAGCCGAAACGGTGGCGAACGAGGGGGCAAAACCATGAAACTGCTGATTGGTATCATCATTACGTTATTCGTCTCGGTCTGGATGGCGCTGGCGCTGCGCCAGGACCCCGGCTATGCGATGTTCAGTATCGGCCAATGGACTGTCGAAACCAGTTTTGCGTTCCTGATGCTGGTGCTGACGGCCGTGTTCGTCGCGTTCTACTTCCTGGTTCGGCTGGCGATCCGCTTGTGGCATACCCCCAGCCAGACCCTGGCGGCCCACCAGCGGCGGCTGCAACGCAAAGCGCGGCGGCTGTTCAATCTGGGCAGCCGGCAACTGGCGGCTGGTCAGTGGGCGGCAGCGGAGAAAACCCTGCTCAAAAGCGCCGCGCACAGCGAAACACCGGCGCTGGACTATCTGAGCGCGGCGCGGGCCGTCCATCACCTCAGCGACGTCAAATGGCGGCGCGACCTGCACCTGCGCAAGGCCGAAGAATCGCCGGACGCCGACAAACTGACCGTGCAACTGACCCGGGTGGAATTCCTGCTGGACGACCAGCAGGCTGAACAAGCCCGCCCCGTCCTGGAATCCCTGCGCACCCTCAACCCGCGTCATCCGGGCGTATTGCTGTGGTTGACCCGCTGTTACCGGCAACTGGGCGCCTGGGAGCCATTGCAACAGCTATTGCCCGAGTTGCAGAAACAGAAGGTATTTGGCCCGGAATCCTTCGCCGACATTGAGCGCGAAACCTACCACGCCCGGCTGCAAAGCGTCGCCGCCGGCGGTTCACTGGAACAACTGCGGGCCTTGTGGAAGCAGGCGCCCGCTTCGGTGCGCGAGGGCAACGAGGCGCTATTGGTGGATTACGCTACCGCCCTGTGCGAGTTCGACGCCTTCGATGACGCCGAGGCACTGCTGCGCGAGGCGATCAATCGGCGCTGGAGTACGAAGCTGGTCGTGGGTTATGGAATGCTGGGACGCGGCAATGCCGCCGCGCAACTGGCGGCGGCCGAAAACTGGCTGGCGCAGCATGGGGATGATCCGCATCTGTTGCTGACACTGGGGCGACTCGCCAAACGCTGTCAGCAACCCGCCAAGGCGCGGAATTATCTGGAGCGCAGCATTCAACTCATGCCGACGCCAGACGCCTATCAGGAACTGGGCGAACTGCTGGAATCGCTGCACGAACTGACCTACGCAGGCCAGTGCTTCCACGCCGGACTGCGGCTGCTGGTCGGAAAACCCCAGGAACAACAGGGCGTCACCCTGCCCGCCGCCGAAGCGGCGCAGCAACTTCAAGGCCCGGTCCCATCGCCCGCGCCGGCGGTATCCGGTTGATTCAGACCCCCAGCGGCGAGGGAACGCCGCTTATGCACCGTCTGTCTGTCCGGTGGCGGTCGCTTCGTCCAGCAGGGGTATAACGCGCGCCAGCAGCGTTTTGACCCGGCCCATGCCTTCGAGCAAATTCCGCTCGATTTCGGCCATAGTGATCGTCACTCCCGGAATCTTGCCGGCCGCCCGGTTGGCGACCACCGCGCAGGTGGCGTACCGCAGCCCAAGTTCTCGCGCCAAGGCCGCTTCCGGCATCCCAGTCATCCCGACGATATCGCAACCATCCCGCTCCATCCGCCGGATTTCTGCCGCTGTTTCCAACCGGGGTCCCTGAGCCGCCGCGTAGGTGCAGGATTCGCGGGCGTCGAAATTCAGCGCGCGAGCGGCCTGGATCAGCCGTTCCCGCAACGCGCCGCAGTACGGTTCAGTAAAGTCAATATGGGTGACCTGGGTGAGGTTGTCCTCGAAGAACGTGCCATGCCGCCCCCAGGTGTAATCTATGATCTGATCCGGAAACGCCAGGACGCCCGGTTCCATATCGTCCCGAATGCCGCCCACCGCCGCGACCGCAATCACCTGTTTCACGCCAAGCCGGTGCAACGCCCAGAGATTGGCCCGGTAGTTGATCTTATGCGGCGGGAGCGTGTGATCCAGGCCGTGCCGGGCCAGGAATACGACGACCCGGCCGTTCAGTTCGCCATAAATCAGCGGACTGGATGGCTCGCCGTAGGGCGTAGACCCGGCTTCCTGATGGGTGATGGTCAGGGTATCCAGACGGGTGAGGCCGGTGCCTCCGATGATGGCGACGGCAGGAGTCATGGTGGAGCTTCTCACAAACGGCAGTTGCCGGATTTTCAATCGCGGATGGCGTAGATGGCTGGCAATTGCCGCCAGTATTCCTGGTAGTCCATGCCGCAGCCGAACACGTAACGATCCGGAACTTCCAAACCCACAAAATCCACTGTGAGTCCTGGAGCCTTGCGGTCATGCCGCTTATTGACCAGCACGGCGCTATAGACCGCCGCCGCGCCTTGCTGGCGCACCTCATCCAGAATCGCTTCAAGCGTATCGCCCTCGTCGAAAATGTCGTCCACTACCAGTACCGTCCGCCCAGTCACCGCTGGCCGGGGATGGGCAATCCAGTCAATCTCGCCGCCGCGCGTGCCGCTGCGATAACGGGTGGCGTGCAGATAACCGACGTGCAGCGGAAACCGCAGCCGCGCCAGCAACCGCGCGGTGGTAATGAACGCGCCGTTCATTACCATCAACACCAACGGATCGCAGCCTTCCAGCCGGGCGGTGATCGCGGCGGCCATTTGATCCAGAGCAGCCTCGATCTGATCGGGCGCGCAGAGCAACTCGGCCTCGCGTAACACGGCGAGCGCTTGTTCGGCGGTAATGCGGGACATGGGGAACTCCAGAAGCAGGGATCAGCCGGGTTTTCGCCCTTAAATATCCATCTCCAACAGCGGGAACGCATCGTAATCATGCACCAGCCGCGTCGCCCGCGGCCAGGTCGGATGGTGATGCAGCCGCTCGATGGTGGGGTGGCCGCGCCCATGCAGGCGGATCAGCCGCACCTGGGTCACCGGATCGGGGGTATACCGCAGGTGATCGAGAATGGCGATAGCGGCCCGGCGGTCGTTGCACGCCAGCACCATGTCACACCCTGCCGCCAGTGCGGCGCTGGCCCGTTCCGGCGGCGAACCGGCGACGTGTGCGCCGGCCATGTCCAGATCGTCGCTGAAAATCACCCCCTGGAATTCCAGCCGCTGGCGCAGGATGCCCTTGAGCC
>CALMNY010000349.1 GCA_937872125.1 uncultured Candidatus Competibacteraceae bacterium
CGCCGAGGCGATGACCCAGGCCGACCCGACTCTGCACGGCCACTGGCGCGCGCATCTGGAACGGGAAATCGCCTTCCTGCGCGGTTTGGACGCCGATCAGTCCCGTCACGTGGTCGCCTTGCTCGATCACGGCGCGGTAGACGGTCAACCCGCGCTGGTGCTGGAACGCTTGCAGGCCAACCTCGGCCAGTGGCTGGCGCAACTGCGGCGGGAAAGTACGCCGCCGGACCTGGCGCAAATCCTCGACTGGGCTGAACAAATCCTGGATGGTCTGGACGTGGTCCATCAGGCCGGGTTCGTCTACCGCGACCTGAAATTCAGCAACCTGCTGGTCGGCGCCGACGGCGCGCGGCTCAAGCTGGCTGATTTTGGCTCGCTCAAGCGCGAAGATGGCGACAACACCCGTTCATTCATCGGTACGCCGGCCACCATGGCCCCGGAGCAGGTATTGCCCGCCCGCCAGGGGGCGGAAGGCTGTGAGTACGCGGTGGACTACCGCGCTGACTACTACGCCTTGGGACTGCTGCTGTTCGCCCTGCTCACCGAGCAGCCGACTACCGCGGCTCAGCGCCGGCTCGGCCAGTTGTTGACCCTGTACGGTCAGGAAGGCGCGGGTCAGCACGGCGCAGACCTGGGCGGTCTGGACGATGAGGAGCGGGCTTTGCTGCGGCGCTCCATCGAATTCTGGACCGTGCCAGCGCGGCCAGAGCAGGACAGCGGGACCGCCGCGTTACTGGTTAACCTCACCGAGCGATTGCTGGCCCGCGATCCAGCCGCTCGCCCGGCCGACAGCCTGGAAATCCGTGCGGCGCTGGATGCGGCGCGGGTCAACCTGTTCGCCGCGCCGACCCTGACGCCCGACTGGATCGCGCCGCCGCCCACTGCCGAACCGCCAAACTGGCATCCCCGACGCCCCACCCGACCCGTGTTACGACCCTGGCGCCGGTGGGCGCTGCTGGCGAGTGCAGCCAGCCTGGCCGGCGTCGTGGCCTGGGCCATCGTTCGCCCGACCAGTGAGGTCGGTCCGGATCAGGCTGAACCGCTGAGCGCTGTCATCGCACCCCCGACCGCTGACCTCGCCAAACCCGCACCGTCGGCAACGCCCACGGGAGAACCGGCCCCGCCTTTAGCGGCTCCCCCGGCGTTGCCCCTCGCGCCGCCCGAACGGCCAGCGACTGCTGACGCGCCCGCCGTGAAACCGCCCGAACGGGCAAACGACGCCCCCGTGGTTGAGACCCTCGAATCGCCAGTCGCCCCCACTGCGCCTGTAGCCGAGATGGCTGAACCGTCCGCAACCCCCGCCACGCCCGTAGCCGAAGCACCCGAACCGCCAGCGCCCCCCACTGCACCGGCGGCGGAAACGCTTCAACCGGTAGAAACGCCTCTCCCGCCGGCCCGGATCGCCCCCGCTGAACCCCGGCCCGCGACCAAACCTGCGCCTTCAACCAAACCAAGAGCGGTGGTCGCTACGCCGCGCCCATCCGCTCCGACCGCCGCCGTACAACCGCGTCTGCCGGTCCGCGCCAAACCGGCCGCCAGCCCCGCACCCGCCAAGACACTTCCTGCCCCAGCGGTCGCCGCCGACCGACCCGCAGCGGTCGAACGATCCACCGCCAGCATGCGCCCGGCCCCGGTTGAACGGCCTGCGGTCGTAGAACGCCCCTCTGGCGCGCCGGTTCCTGTTCCCCGGATCGCCAAACCGACTCCACCGCTACCCGCGCCCGCTGCGCCCGAACCGCCACAACGTTCCTCGGCTCCTGTCCGGGTTACTCCCCGTGAGAGCCGCTCATCCAGGCCGGTCGTCCAGGCGCGGCCTGCACCCAGCGTCGCCGCACGCCCTGTGGCAACCTCAAAACCGATTTCCAAACCTGCCGGCCCGGCCACGCGCACTGAACCACCCAACCGGGTCGCGGTGCGTCAGGAACCACCGCCCGTTCTGCCGCCGATCAAATTGGAATCCCGTCCGGAACCCGCGCCCACTCTGCCGCCGATCAAGCTGGAATCCCGTCCGCAATCCCCACCACCGGCGCCGCCGCCTATCGAGTTGGTCAGCCGGTCCGGCGCCACCGCGCCGGCCACGCGCCCGGCGCCTACCGTAGCGCGCACCGAACCCAAACCCAAACCATCTGCCTCTTCGTCAGCCCCCGCACCCGCACGAGCCGCCGATCCGATCACCCAGTTGCGGGACGATGCTGGCCGCGCTGCCGCCGAATTTGGCAACCTGGTCAGCCACACCAGCACCACGGTTAGCAAGGAGGTCAAACGCGGCCTGGAAGCCGCCGACCAAACCGTGGGGCGCTGGACCGGGCGTTGCCGACCGGCGGATGGCTGCCCGGAGGTTCGGGTCGAACGCCGCGACCGCTGGTCGGACCACCGCCGCAACCCTGCGGCCGCTCCGCCGGAACCCCCGACGCGATATAACCCGGATGACGGGTTTGCCAAACCGCCGCCGCGCCCGTACCGCGAGGATTACCGCTGAATTTCGGTGCTCTCGGTTGCTGCGCCGCTGTCCAGGCCTTCCTGGACGGCGACCAGGCGCAGAGCCATCTCGAACGCCTGCTGGGTAAACGCCAGCACCTCGGCAAACCCCGGGTCCGATAACGACCGGGCGATGTCGTGGCCCCGATAGATGTTGATGAACTGGCGTTCGCGTTCGTAGTGCAGCGATAGCCGGCCCATGCCCCAGTCCTCCAGGATTTGCCAGAGTTCGGGCCGGTACGTCCGGGCCAGCCGCATAGCGACCGGTACCGGATCGCGTCGGGCCAGCATCGCCGCCAGCCGCAGAATCAGATCGAACGACAACGCCGCCGTGCCTTTCTCCACACCCGCCAGCAACGAGTGATCCTTCAGGTCCAGCGCGGCGTTGAGATCGTCCAGGGTCAGACCGGCCACCAGCCGCAGATCGCGCAGGTATTCACCGGTTTCCTTCATCGCCTCCGCCTGCTCGGGACTGAGCAGCAGCGCCTTGCCGACCCGCCATGGCGTTTCGGCGGTTTTCGTCACCTTGCGCAGGGTATCAGTCACGGTGTCCGCCACCGCACCGGGCAGCCGGGTCAGCCGCCCCACCAGTGAGGGCGTTTCGGTGACCGGTACGGGCGTGGTTGGTACGGGCGGCGGCGCAGGTTCGACCGCTTTCGGTTTGGCCGATGATTTCGGTTTCGCAGTTTTGCTGCGCGGGGGTTTAACGGGAGGCTGTTCGCTGCTCATCGCAATCTCTCTGATGGTGGCTTGAACGGATCGCTATGCACCGCGTCGCTCCGCGATTCGGAGGGCCAGGGCGGCAACGGTCCCAATGCGGGACAGCGGGCGCGCAGCAATTCATGAACCCGGCGGGCCAGTCGGGGCGCCTGACGGTTGTTGGGCGTGTGGGCGAAAAAATAGGGTTCCCGGCCCTCGCTCAGCCACAGCGCCAGCTTGTCGAGCCACGGCGCCAGAAACGGCAGGTTCGCCTCCACGTCGGGATGGCCGATGTAGCGGATGAACGGGCGCGATCCCAGGCTGATGGCGTGGACCGGCAGGCGCGGTTTTTTGCCTTGCGCAGTTTGCGTCTCGGGATCGACGGGATCGGCGGCGAACAGGGCGCGGCTGTCCAGCATCACCCGGTCAATGCCCAGATCGAACAGCAACCGGTTCAGTTGCCGTTCTTCTTCACCCTTGGCGAAGAAGGCGCGATGCCGCACTTCCACCGCGTATTGAAATTCCTGGGGCAGTCCAGCGAGATAATCGCGCAGCGCCGGCAGATCGCCCGGCCCGAAACTGGGCGGCAATTGCAGAAAACTGGGCCCCAGCTTGCCCGCTTCCGCCAACGGCGCCAGCCGCTCCAGAAACGCCGTCGTCTCCGCCGCGACGGCGCGCAACCGCTGTTCGTGGCTGATAACGCGCGGGAACTTGAAGCAGAACCGGAATCCCGGCGCGGCTGCTTCCCGCCAGCGGGTGACTGTTTCCAGCTTGGGCAGCCCGTAAAAGCAGTTGTTGCCCTCAACCGTATCGAACGCCGCCGAATACTGGCGCAGGAAATCGCCGGGTTTGGTTCCAGCGGCGAATAATCCCCCGATCCAGTCGCGATTGCTCCAGACCGGGCAGCCGAGGTGAAAAGGCGCGAAAGTCATGGGCAGAGACTACACAAAAACCTGCCGCTCGCCTACGAGAATAGGGGACCGGTAGAGAAGCGCAGGATGATGGCGTAGTTGCGGTACATAACTATCACGCCGAAAAAATCCCCCGCCGCCGGCTGGAAAGCCTGCGACGGGGGAAGAGCCAGGGGGAAGTCGGCTAGAAAACAGTCAGATTCAGAACGCGTCGGCGGGCAACGTCATCAGCGAATCGGCGCCGGCCTGCAGCTTGGCCAGATGAGCCATCGTCTCCGGCAGCATCTTCTCCATGAAGAACTCGGCGCACACCAGCTTGTGCTGGTAGAACGCGCGGTCGAAGCTGTCGTCGTCCGGGTTGGAAAGCTGGTTCTCGCAGATGCGCGCCACCTGCGCCCACTGATAGCCCAGCGTCACCAGCGCCATCATGTACAAATAATCCATGGACACCGCACCGCCGTTGTCCGGGTTGGAAATGGCGTGCTGCATCAACCACTGGGTCGCCTCGACCAGCCGTTCCAGCGCCTCGGTCAGCGGCTTGACGAAGGGCGACAGCGCGGCGTTGTCCTCGTACTTCTCGCAGAACTCGCCGATCACGGCGAACAGCAACTGAATCGCCCGGCCCTTGTTAGCCGGCAGCTTGCGGCCGATCAGGTCCAGCGCCTGGATGCCGTTGGCGCCTTCGTAAATCTGGGCGATGCGGGCGTCGCGCACGAACTGCTCCATGCCCCACTCGGCGATGTAGCCGTGACCGCCGAAGCATTGCAGGCACAGATTGGCGGAGGTGAAGCCCATGTCGGTGAAATAGGCCTTCATCACCGGGGTCAGCAGGCCCAGCAAATCCTCGGCCTTGCGCCGCGTTTCCTCATCGGGATGCTTGCGGGTGACGTCCACCATCAGGCCCGCCCAGCCAGCCAGCGCCCGCGCGCCTTCCTGGAACACCCGAACCGTCATCAGCATCCGGCGGATGTCGGGGTGCACGATGATCGGATCCGCCGGCTTGTCGGGGAACTTCGCGCCCCGCAGCGAACGGCCCTGCACCCGGTCTTTGCAGTAGGCGACAGCGTTCTGATAGGCCACCTCGGCCTGGCTGACGCCCTGCACCGCCACGCCCAGCCGGGCCGCATTCATCATGATGAACATGGTCCGCAGGCCCTTGTGCTCTTCGCCGAGCAGGTAGCCGACCGCGCCATCGTAGTTCATCACGCAGGTGGAGTTGCTGTGGATGCCCATCTTCTCCTCGATGGAGCCGCAACTCACGCCGTTGCGGTCGCCGAGGCTGCCATCCGGATTGACCAGGAACTTGGGCACGATGAACAGGCTGATGCCCTTGACCCCTTCCGGACCGCCCGGAATCTTGGCCAGCACCAGGTGAATGATATTTTCAGTCAGATCATGCTCGCCGGCGGAGATGAAAATCTTGGTGCCGGTGATGCGGTAGGTGCCATCGGACTGCGGCTCGGCCTTGGTGCGCAGCAGGCCCAGATCGGTGCCGCAATGCGGCTCGGTCAGGTTCATGGTGCCGCTCCACTGGCCGGCGATCATCCGGGGCAGGTAGAGCGCCTTCTGCTCGTCGGTGCCGCCGATTTCAATCGCTTCAATGGCGCCGCTGGTCAGACCGGGATACATGGTGAAGGCCATGTTGGCCGACGCCATCATTTCGTTCACCATCAATCCCAGCACGTAGGGCAAACCCTGGCCGCCGTGATGCGGGTCGCCGATCAGCCCGGTCCAGCCGCCTTCGATCAGGGCCTTGTAGGCCTCCTTGTACCCGGTCGGGGTGGTGACCTTGCCATTTTCCAGCCGGCAGCCTTCCCGGTCGCCGCTCTTGTTCAGCGGCTGCAACACTTCCTGGCTGATCTGGGCCGCGCCTTCCAGAATGGCGGCGACGGTTTCCGGGGTGGCCTCGTCGAAACCGGCCAGCACCCCTTGATAACGCTCGATCTTGAGCAATTCGTGCAAAATGAACTGAATGTCGCGGACGGGGGCGGTATAGCTGGGCATGGGTGTAATCCTGAGTTGTATTGGGTAACGTTTTCCGAACCGCCCAAGGGGCGATTCGCTGATTGGGAATCTGGCGCCGAATTTGTGGTCTCGACCAGTCCTTAGCAAGACTTGGCCCTTCAGCGACGGCACAGCCATGCGGCCGGCGCTTTAAGAGATTATCTTTTTATTTCAATAACCTATGGACACGCCGCGCCATGATTGAGAGAATAACCACAAAAATTAGAATAAACACCCTAAATTTGTTAAATTTTTCCACGGATTCAACATATTGCACTGCAACATCAGCTTTCACATGATTCGGCCTGTCCAGTTCGCCGATTTCCCAGCCACAGCCAAACCCACGTCAGCACCTGCCCGGCCAGCGCCAGCCCGAACGCCCATTGATAGCCCGGTTCGGCGTAGCCGCCGCCCGGCGCTGGCCACTGATTGATGATCGCCCCCATGCCCCACTGCCCGGCGAACGCTGCTACGAACACCAGCAGGTTCAGCGCCGTGTTCACCCGGCCCGCCAGCGCCGGCGGAAACGCCTGGGTCAGGATCGCGTAGTTCAGCGTCCCGGCGGTGCCGAAGAAGCCAAACAGCGCCCACAGCGCCCACAGCGGTTCCAGCTTCAGCAGCAACGCCAGTTGCGCCAGCATGAACAGCGCCATGCCGCCCGCCGCCACCGCCAGCGGCGGAATGCCGCGCCGCGACAGGCGATAAGCCAACTGGCCCATGCCCAGAAATCCCGCCACCATTGCCGCCGCCACCCAGAACAGGTAACCAGCGGCGGCGGTTTTATCCAGCCCGGCGACATCGCGCAGCCACGGCCCCGCCCACAGTCCCTGAATCGCCAGGAACGAGGCTTGAGAGACGACGCTGCTCGGTGCGATCCGCCAGAACACCGGACTGCGGAAAATCGCCGCCACGCCGCCCCATTGCTCGCGCCAATCGCTCGCTGGCGCGGCACTGCTCCGTTCCGGTACGGCCAGCCACAAGGCGGCCGCCACCGCGACCGTCAAAATCGCCAGGCCCGCGAACACGCCCCGCCAACCCGTCAGATGGAGAGCCGCTTCCACCGGTGCGGTGGCGACCAGCGCGCCCAGCCCGCCCGCCGCCAGCACCCAGCCATTGACTGCTGGGAGGCGCGCGGCGGGAAACCACACGACAAACGCCTTGAAGCTGGCCATCAGACAAGCGGACACGCCCAGCCCGATCAGGCCCCGGCCAATGACCAATTCGGTCGAATTGCTGCTGGCCGCGAACAACCCTGCGCCCGCCGCCGCGAACAGCAGCAACACGGCTTCCACCCGGCGTGGACCAAACCGGTCCAGCAACAGACCCAGCGGTAGTTGGAACGCGGCGAAGGTCAGGAAATAGACGCTGGTCAGCAGACCGAGATCACTGGCGTTCAGCCCCAGGTCCGCCGCCAGATGGGGCGACAGTACAGCATTGATGGTGCGGTAGACATAGGACAGGAAATAGCCGGCGGCGAACGGCAGGAAGATGCGAAACACGAGAGCTGGCGGCAGATTTTGGGGAGGATTTTGCCGGTGCATGTCCGCTTAGCCCACCGAACTTATTGCGCCATCGCCGCCGCCAGAGAGTCCGCCCAGGCGCGATAGCCGGCGGGCGAAGGATGCAGACCGTCGTGGCAAAAGAAGTCCCGTTCAAACCGCCCTGGCAGCGGTACATGGTGGACATCCGGCAACCGGTGCGTCAGTCGAGCGGCGGCCTGATCCAGCACCCGCGCCCGTATGCCGAGCACGGTCCGCAACGGCGCGGGCAGCGCGGGAAATTCGCCCATCGGCGGCACCGCCGCCAGGAATACCGGCGCGGGTCCGGTCTTCTCGCGCACTGCCGCGATCAGCCGCCGCAGATCGCTTGTCCAGCGGCTCGGCCCACGCAGCGCCAGCGTATCGTTGACGCCCAGCACTACCACCACGGCGTCCTGTGGTTCGGGTTGCAGTCGCCGCACCAGCAGCGTGTGGGTTGCAGCGGCAGTCACGCCATTTTTGCCCACGGCTTGCCACTGGACGGTGCGACCGGTCCGAGTCGCCAGCGCCCGCGCCAGTTGCGCGGCCAGCGCCTGCTCCTGCGTTGGCGCGCCGACGCCCGCCACCGTAGATTCCCCCAGCACCAGTAGACGCAACGGCGTTCCGCCGCCCGCCGCCACGCCCTCGCGCGGCCCGGCGGCTTCCGGCAACCGTGGAACCCGGCTGCGCAGCCGAAGTCCCTGCGCCAGCGCCACCGGCAACAACGGCCAGGTCGCCATCAACCGGAGATGTCCGGTCCATTCCATCATCTTTACTCTCCAGCCACACGGTGGCCTGATCAAGACCCGTCGGACCGATGTGCCAGCCGGTACACCTTCTCCTGCAACCAGGTC
>CALMNY010000350.1 GCA_937872125.1 uncultured Candidatus Competibacteraceae bacterium
CCGTGCCGGGGGGCGTCCGAAATGCGCCGCCACGGCGGCCGCCATGGCGGCCACGTCACCGGCGAACCGGGCCGGGACCTAATTTCTGGATTAGCGCCGCTCCGTGTGCTATCGTGGATGGCGCTGTCTGCGGCGGGGTTCGCCGCGGCATCGGCTGCATCCTGGGATTCATCCTGATCCTGATCCTGGTCCTTTTCTTGATCCTGGCCTTGGTTTTTGTCCTGATCCTGGTCGGATTCACCGGATGTGGACGACTGTTCGCCAGGCGCTGGACGCCACAGGTTGTTGAGATTGAAACAGCCTTGCAGGTCGGTAAGGCGGGCGGTGATCGTACCGCCTTCAACGGGCAGGGCGGGCGGCAGATTAGCCCACAATTCGCCCGGATGGTCGGTTTCGTTCTGCTGGAGGTCGCGGGCCAGCATGATCATGGCCCATTGCTCAGCGCCGAGCGTGTACAGCCGCGCTTGCTGCTGGTGCTGGAACACGGTGCTGCGGCGGATGGCCCGTTGTTGCAGGTTGGCGAGGCTGACGGCGGCGACGCTGGCCAGGAATACGATCAGCAGCACCGTGATCAGAGCGACGCCGGCCTGAAATCGGGTGCGGCTAACCGGGCAGGGGCAGCAGGCGGGTGATTTCACCCCAGTCCTCCAGAGTCAGGCGGATTTCTACGGCGCGCGGCAAGCGGTCGGGGTCCGGCTTGCGGTCGTCGGTACTGGACGATGGCGGCGGCCAGTCATCGCGCCAATCGTCCTGATCCAGGAACTGCACCTTGAAATCCCGGACCCGGTCGAGCAACAACGTTTCGCGCGGTTCGATCAGGCCGCCCCGGTCGAGCACCGGCCAGTGCAGCCGCCACAACCGACCATCCCGCAGTCGGTAGGCGACTCGTTGCAGGCTGGCGCGCGGCTGGCCGAGGGGATTGTCCCAGCCGGCGCGGGTCAGGATCAACCGGTCGTCAGTGAGCGCGCCGCCGAGTAAAGCGCCCTGGGGTTCGCCGTACTCGTCGCGGACGCCGCGCGGCGTGGCTTGTTCGATGTCCTGCTCCAGGCGATAAACCGCCAGTTGCACCGCCGCCAGCCGCCGATTTTGCTCCTCCACGGCGGCGCGGGTGTACAGCACGTTGCGCAGGCCGCTGTAGGCGGCGACCGCCATGATGGAGAACACCGCCAGAGCCACCAGCAGTTCCAGCAGGGTAAAACCACGAGTGGGCGCATTCATGGCGCAGGCTGGGGTTGTTTAGGCTTGGTCGGCTGATCCCTGGGCGGCGCGGGTTGGTCCTCGGCGTCGGGCGATGAGCCGGTGGCGTCGGCGGCGGGTTTCTCCGGCGGTTTGCCCTTGAAGGCGATCAGCTTGTCGAGTTCCGACCCGGTTTCACTGGCGCGCACCGTGACTTCGACGCGGCGCAAGTCGGGATCTTCGGTTTTGAAAAATCGTGCTTCCCAGCGCCAGGTGCGGTTGGCCAGTTCGACATTGCCGGTGCGGGAGCCTTCTTCGGGCCAGGGTTTCGCCTCCAGCAGCAAGGTGTTGACCTGGTTGAGGGTGACCCAACTGGCGAAAGTTTGATCCCGCAGGGTGGCGACGGTGTTAATGCTCTGGGTGGCGGCGTGGATGATCGCGCCCATGGCGATGGCCAGCACCGCCAGCGCCACCAGCACTTCCAGCAGGGTGAAACCGGGCTGATGCTTCACCGGGCGACCTCGGCCATCGTCAGTCGGCCCAGCGCGTCGCTGGCCACCCGATAGCGCGGCGCGTCTGGAGCACGGTCGTCGGCGAAACCGAACACGGCGACGAATTCGGTAGTTTCGCCGCTGGCCAGCAGCAATACCTGCGGCAACTTGGCAGTAGTTTTCAGATCAACAGCCCGATCCTCGACCCACAGACCCAGGGCGATGTCTTCGGGCAATGTATGCTGAATCAAGGTATTCGCAGCGGTGGGAGACTGCCACTGGCCTTTTTCGCCCAGAGTCAGCAGCGCGTAGCCGGTGCGGCTGAACTGGATGCCGCGCGTTTCGCCGTTCAGAATCGCCTCCTGCTGATGCAGTTCCACCAGCGCCGCCAGCCGCCGCGCCTCCTCCGCCAAGCGCTCGCGCGGGCCGCCGCCGACCGACAGCAGGGCGAAGCTGGTGATGATGCCGATCAACACCAGCACCACCATGATTTCCAGCAGCGTAAAACCGCGCGGCGGCGTGGTCATTGCGAGGGTTCCGAAGGGAGCTACTCGCTACTCATCCAGATTCCAGTTACCGATATCAGCGTCCACGCCTTCGCCGCCCGGTTGACCGTCGGCGCCCAGCGAGTAGATGTCAATGTCGCCATGCTGGCCGGGACTGAGGTATTGATACGGCTTGCCCCAGGGGTCTTTAGGCACTTTGTCCAGGTAGCCGCCTTCCTGCCAGTGCGGCGCGTCGGCCGGCTTTTGCACCAGCGCCTCCATACCCTGCTCGGTGGTTGGATAGCGGAAGTTGTGCAGCCGGTACAAATCCATCTGGTTCTTGATCACCCGGATGTCCTGTTTGGCTTTGACCACGCGGGCCTTGTCCGGGTTGTCCATGATGCGCGGCACGACCACGGCGGCCAGAATGCTGAGGATGACCACCACAACCATCACTTCAATCAGGGTGAAGCCCCGGACGCCACGATTGCGGGGGTAATAACGCTGAATCATTGAACATCTCCATAAAAATCAGTGGAATTGAAAGAGCGATCTTTCCCTGCTCGCTACTCGCTGCTCGCTCAATCAGGCGCGGCCCAGCCGGTACAGAGCGATTTCGCCCAACAGATTAGGCCACAGCCTCGGCCCCAGCCGGGGGCGGTGCGCATGGTCGAGGACGGTGCGTTGCAAAATATCAATGCGTTTGCGCCGGCACAGTTGCTCGAAATCGCGCAGGGTAAAGAGATGGATGTTCGGCGTGTCGTACCACTGGTAGGGCAGGGTCTTGACTACCGGCATTAACCCGTGCAGGGCAATTTGCATTCGACAACGCCAGAAGCCGAAGTTGGGAAAGGTCACGATGCCTTGCCGACCCACCCGCAACATTTCATCCAGCAACGCCTCGGTTTGCCGGACCGCTTGCAGGGTCTGGGTCATGATGACGTAATCGAAGCTGCTGTCGCCGAAGTCGGCCAGCCCTGCTTCCAGATCGGCGTGAATGACGTTCACCCCGGATTGAATACACTGGAGCACGTTGGCTTGATCAATTTCCAGGCCGTAGCCGCCGACTTGCCGGTGTTCGCGCAGATAGGCCAGCAGCGCACCGTCGCCGCAGCCCAGGTCCAGCACCCGCGCGCCGGGGCGAATCCACTCGCTGATCAGTTCCAGTTCAGGCCGCATCGCTGTTCACCTCACGGGCGACTCGCGCCAGATAGCTCCGCAGCGCTTCGTGGTACAGCGGAATCGGCATCAAAAAGGCGTCGTGGCCGTATTCCGAGGGGACTTCGGCGTAGCTGACCTCGCGCCCGGCCCGCACCAGCGCCCGGACGATTTCCCGCGAGCGGGCCGGCGCGAACCGCCAGTCGCTGGTGAAAGCGATCACCAGAAAATGCGCCTGGGTCCGGTGGAAAGCCGCCGAAAAATCCTCGTCGAAATCCGCCGCCGGATCGAAATAGTCCAGGGTCTTGGTAATCAACAGGTAGGTGTTGGCGTCGAAGCGGTCCACGAAGGCGTGGCCCTGATGGCGCAGGTAGCTTTCCACCTGAAATTCGGTATCGAAGTTGAAATTGAAGTTCATTTTGCCTTCGCGCAGCTCGCGGCCAAACTTGGCGCGCATCCCTTCGTCGGACAGATAGGTGATGTGGCCGAGCATCCGGGCCAGCATCAAGCCACGCCGGGGCACAACGCCGAATTCGTAGTAGTGGCCGTGGTGAAAATCGGGATCGGACAGGATCGCCTGCCGCGCCACTTCGTTGAAGGCGATGTTCTGGGCGGACAGCCGGGGCGCGGCGGCGATGACCAGCGAATGCCGCACCCGGTCGGGGAACGTGATCGCCCACTGCATGGCCTGCATCCCGCCGAGGCTGCCGCCGATGACCGCCGCCCATTGCGTGACGCCGAGCCGGTCGGCCAGCCGCGCCTGGCTGCGCACCCAGTCCTTGACCGTGACGATAGGAAAATCCGGGCCGTAGGGCTTGCGGTTCTCCGGGTTGATGGCGGTCGGGCCGGTGGAGCCTTTGCAGCCGCCCAGATTGTTGCAGCACACCACGAAGAATGCACGAGTATCAATCGGCTTGCCGGGACCGATGCAGTTATCCCACCAGCCGGGTTTACCGGGATCGTCCTCGTCGTAGTAGCCGGCGACGTGATGATCGCCCGACAGCGCGTGGCAGATCAGCACGGCGTTGCTGCGGTCGGCGTTCAGCGTGCCGTAGGTTTCGTAAACCATTTCATATTCCGCCAGCGTCCGGCCGCAGTCCAGCGCCAGCGGTTCGTCAAAATGGGCGGTCTGGGGCGTGACCAGACCGACGGAATCGGGGGGAAAAGTAGGCGGCATGAGTTCCTGACCGTCGTGGGAATGTCCTTGGAGCATGGGCTAAAACCGGGCGTCAAGTCTAGTCGGGGCCGGATTTGGCGGCAACCGGGCGCTTTCCGACTATCCTACCAGACCAGCCGTTCCAGCCCGATGCCGACG
>CALMNY010000351.1 GCA_937872125.1 uncultured Candidatus Competibacteraceae bacterium
TCCAGACAGTCGCCAACCAGAGCTAGCGCATTGACCCGCTGCCGCTGGGTTTCGCGGATCGCGTGTTCCAGCACCCGCCCAATCTGAGTCAAGCCACCTCGACATTGCACCGAAGTCATACGCCGCTTCAGCTCTGTGGAATCCATGAGCCACGGTTCGATCTGAAACTCGCCATAACCTCGATACCAGACCAGTTGCAGAGACAACCCTCTAAGTTCCGCCGCTGTGGTAAACATATCGCCCTGCAACCGGCAGGCGCGATCCCAGGTCGGCTGGCGGCTGGCCGTCGCGTCCAAGGCAAAGATCAGCCGGCCATGCGGTGCCGAGGTCACTGGAGTTTTCGCCACTTGGTCAAGAAACTCAGCGACCTCAGTAGAGGTGGATTGGATCTGTTTCACAGCTAATGCAGCTTAAAAAAATCACTTCCGCAGCACATACGTTCCTGGCGCATCGCAGATCGGGTAAAGCCCCTTTTCCGGCGCGCCCATGCCGTGCGGTGAAACCTGACTCTGGGCGGAATGCTGAACCAGCCAGGCCTGCCATGCCGGCCACCAGGAACCTTTCTGCTTGGGCGTAGTGGCGTGCCAGGTATCGGGATCAATGTAGCGATCCTGATCAGTGCGGGACGCCATTTGATAGGTGCGCCGGCCATGCCCCGGTTCGCTGACGATGCCGGCGTTGTGGCCACCGCTGGTCAGCAGGAAGGTCACTTCATCTGCATCCGCCAGCAAATTGATCTTGTAAACCGAACGCCACGGCGCCACATGATCCTGCTCGGTGGCGACGGTGAAGATCGGCGCGCGAATGTCCGTAATGGCAAGCGACCGCCCGTTGACCTTGTAATGACCAGTGGCGAGTTCGTTGCCGAGGAAGATATGCCGCAGGTATTCAGAATGCATACGGAACGGCATCCGGGTCTGATCAGCGTTCCAGGACATCAAGTCATTCAGTGACTGACGCTTGCCCAGAAGGTAGTCATGGACCAGCCGCGACCAGATCAAGTCATTGGAACGCAATAACTGGAACGCGCCTACCATCTGGTCGGCGTCCAGATAGCCCTGATCCCACATCATGTCTTCAAGGAAGGCGACCTGACTTTCGTTGATGAACAACAGCAATTCGCCGGCCTCGGTGAAATCAGTCTGGGCCGCGAACAGAGTCATGGTCTTGACGCGATTATCGCCGTCGCGGGCCATGGCCGAGGCAGCGATGGTCAACAGGGTGCCACCCAGACAGTAACCGACCGTGTGAATCTTGCGCCCTGGCAGAATGGTGGAAATCGCATCAAACGCCGCCATGACACCGTGCTGGCGATAGTCCTGCATGCCCAGATCACGATCCTCAGCGGTCGGATTCTTCCAGGAGATGATGAAAACGGTATGCCCCTGCTGGACCAGGTACCGAACCATGGAGTTGTGGGGCGACAGATCAAGGATGTAGTACTTCATGATCCAGGCGGGCACGATCAGGATCGGTTCGGCGTAAACTTGCGGCGTCGTGGGCTGGTACTGGATCAACTCCATCAGGTGATTGCGGAAAATAACCTTGCCCGGTGTGACCGCCACGTCGCGACCCACTACGAACTGTTCCGTTTCGCTGTTCAACGACTTGCCGGCGATGACTTTCTCCATGTCGGCCATGAAGTTATTCCAGCCGCGCACCAGATTCTGGCCGCCTTCTTCCATGGTGGCCCTGAGAATTTCCGGGTTGGTCAGTGGGGAGTTCGATGGCGAGAACATGTCCAGAATTTGCCGGGTCACAAACGAAACAATCGCTTCGTTCTGCTTGTTGACACCCCGGTTGCGGGTAGTGGCGTTGTACCACCATTGCTGAGTCAGCAGAAAGGACTGATAAATGAGGTTGTACGGCCATTGCCGCCAGCCCTCGTCATCGAACCGGTGATCCTGAGACAGAGGTTCAATGCAGGGCTGGGTGTTGGGATTCTGGCTGGATTTGAAGGCGTAGAGCATCAGGCGCACCATCTTGCGAACGGCTTTTTCGTTCAGCAACGCTTGCTTGCCCGGCGCCAGGCCCAGGTGCATCAGCCAGTCGAGGTAGGCCATCGCGATTACGGCGGGCGAAATACCGCCGGTGCCGCGCGCCAGATTGGCGTTGACCATCCGGTCAATGGTTTCCGGGATGTGTGAACCCAGGAACGAGCGTTCAATGCCATAGGCGCGGTGCGCCGAGGAGGATTGACCGGATGGTCCGCCCCAGGTGGGGATAGCGGGTTTAGAAGCAGCCGGTTTAGGAGCGGCCGCAGGTTTTTCGGTAGGTGGTGGAGCCGCCGTAGTAGCAACGGCGGATGCGGTTAGGGCGGGTTCAGCCGCCGGACCGGTCACAGCGGACGCGGTCGAGGCAGGTTCTTTCGGGTTTGACATGGCTGTATACCTCTGAAGGCCTCGAAGCTCGAGGCCCGATGCTCAAGGTTTTTAAGACTACTTCAGTCCTTACCTTGTTTGTCCTTGTTGTTTACGATGGTCAATTACCCGCACCGCTTTACCTTCGGAGCGGGGTAGATCGCCGGTGCGCTTGACCACGACCCGGGCGGTGACGCCGATGAAGTCCTTGATGTCCTTCTGCGCCTTGTGCGCGACTCGGTCCATGGCTTCCTGTCCCTGGGCAACCAGCGGGGGGCTGCCTTCGACATTGACCGTCAGCAGGTCGAGATTACCTTCACGGCTGATTTCCAGTTGATAGAACGGCGACAGCGTCTCAGTCTGCATCAGGATCGCTTCGACCTGCGAGGGGAACACGTTGACGCCGCGAATGATCAGCATGTCGTCAGTGCGGCCCGTGACGCGCTTCATGCGAACGTGGGTGCGTCCACAGCGGCAAGGCGCGGGATTGAGCACCGATACATCGCGGGTGCGGTAGCGGAGGACCGGGAACGCTTCCTTGGTCAGGGAAGTGATGACGATTTCGCCGGCCTCGCCGTAGGGAATCGGCTGACCGGTGTTCACATCAACCGCTTCAACCAGGAAATGATCCTCAAAGACGTGCAGACCCTGCTTGGCTTCGATGCACTCGATGGCGACGCCGGGGCCGATGACTTCCGATAACCCGTAAATATCCACTGCTTCAATGCCGAGGCGCGATTCCAGTTCATAACGCATCTCCTCGGTCCACGGTTCGGCGCCAAAGATACCGACCTTGAGCGGTAATTTGCGCAGATCCACATTCATACTCTCGGCAGCTTCAGCCAGATTGAGCGCGTAGGAAGGGGTGCAGGACAAACCGGTCGGTTCGAAATCCTGGATTAGCATGATTTGCCGCTGGGTCTGGCCGCCGGAGATCGGGGTGACCATCACGCCCAGTTCTTCAGCGCCATAGTGCAACCCCAGCCCGCCGGTGAACAGGCCGTAGCCATAGGCGTTATGCAAGCGGTCGCCGGGGCGCATCCCGGCGGCGGCCAGACTGCGGGCCATCACCCGCGCCCAGGTGCGCACGTCGCGGCGGGTGTAGCCAACTACAGTCGGTTTGCCGGTAGTGCCGGACGAGGCGTGGATACGCACGACCTGGTCAGCGGGCACGGCGAACATGCCGAAGGGGTAGTTCTCGCGCAGGTTTTCTTTTTTGGTAAAGGGCAACAACCGCACGTCGGCGACCGACTGGATATGGCGCGGTTTGACGCCGAGTTCGTCCATGGCGTCGCGGTAGTATTTGACGGTCTGGTAGCACCGCTCCACGGTGGTGCGCAACCGGTTCAGTTGCAGCGCCTGCAATTCCTCGCGGGGCAGGGTTTCCTGATCGATGTCCAGAATCATGGTTGTTCTCAGCGGTGGAAAGGACGATTAGGGGTTGGGGAGGGGAGGCGGCAGGGTTTCGGTTAGTAAATCATAGCCGAGGTTACGCAACTGTTGGTTCAGGGCGCGCGGGTCATCGGACCGATAGCGCACAACGGCGATTCGCAGGCCGGTCTGGTCGGGATGCAGGGGTGAGACGACGGTGGCGATATAGCCGCCGGCGTCGTTGATGGCGGCCAGCAGTCGGCCCAGTTGCCCGGTGGTATCCGGCAAATGGACCGCGATGCGGGTAGTGTCCGCCATCAGGCAGCCGGTGATGTCCAGGAAGAAATCCAGCAGATCTTCATGGGTCAGGATGCCCACCAGTTGGCCGCTCTTCTCGACGACGGGCAGGCAACCGATTTTTTCCTGCCGCAACAGGTGCGCGGCTTCCTCGACCAGGGTATCAGGGGCGCAGGTGATGACCTGGCTGCGCATCAGCTTGGCCGCGGTGAGCTTGCCAAGCAAGTAGTTGGCCTCGCCGACTGTCAGCGTGGTGATCGGCGAGGGTGCGACTCGTTCAAGGTCGTGGGAGGTCACCAACCCTACCAGATGACCAGCGCGCACTACAGGCAGGTGGCGAATGTGGTGATCGCGCATCAGCGCCGCCAACTGGGTCACGCGGGCGTCCTCGGTCACCTGAAGCACCTCACGGGTCATGATCCGGTCTACGTACATCGGTTTGACCTCCTGACTTAATACCCTAAATAAGCCCGGCGCACATCGTCATCGGCCAGCAATTCTGCCGCTGGCGCGGTTTTAGCGATCCGTCCGGTTTCCAGAATATAGCCGCGCTGGGCAATAGCCAGGGCGGCGCGGGCGTTTTGCTCGACCAGCAGAATAGTGACGCCCCGCGTGTGCAATTCGACGATGACCTGGAAAATTTCCTCGACCAGCAGCGGCGCCAGTCCCATGGAAGGTTCGTCCAGCAGCAGCAGGCGCGGGCGGCCCAGCAGAGCGCGGCCAATCGCCAACATTTGCTGTTGACCGCCGGACAGGGTCCCGGCGGGTTGCTGGCGACGTTCGGCGAGAATCGGGAACAGGGTATAGACGTGTTCTGTCTCCTGCCGCACCCAATTCGGGTCACGGTGCTGGCGGTAAGCGCCCAGCCGTAGATTATCCTCGACGCTGAGCGGTGCGAACACCTGGCGTCCTTCGAGAACCTGGCAGACACCAGCAGCCACGATGCGGTGGGGGGGCCAGCGGGTAATGTCCTGGCCGGCGAATCGGATATGGCCACTGCTGACCGGGTGCAGGCCGGACAAGGTGTGCAACAGGGTGGTTTTACCCGCGCCGTTGCCGCCCACGATGGCCACCAACTCGCCGGCGTAGATGTGCAGATCGGCTTGATGAATCGCGCGCACCGGGCCATAGCCGCTGCTCAGGCCGGTGACTTGCAACAGGGGTTCGCTGGCGGCGCCCATTGGAGGATGGTCGTTCATCGCGTTTGACTCAAACGGCATAGTGCACCGCTCCTCCCAGATAGGCGGCGATGACCCGGGGATTGGCCTGAATTTCCGCTGGGGTTCCCTCGGCCAGCACGCTGCCATAGTCCAGCACCAGCAACCGGTCGGACACGCCCATCACCA
>CALMNY010000352.1 GCA_937872125.1 uncultured Candidatus Competibacteraceae bacterium
AAGGAGTTGACCGCCGCCGAAGAGGCAAGGATCGCTGAGCTGGTGAAGAAAGCGGTGAGCTGAGGACTGATTCTACGCCTCAGCCTTTTTCCGCTCTACTTTGGGCTATCTCAGCCCGGTCGCTTTTGAACAACAATTCACCCATTAACCCTGTCCACAAAACCGGGGAAAGATCAGTTTTGCACATTCTTTTTCAAGGGTTATTTTGGCATCACTATTGATCTCAGCATGACGCACGTGGGCAATGACCGCCAGCCGAACGGCTTGTTCATCGAGGGCTTTGGCGCTGGCACTCGCCCCACCCGCCCGTTGTATTTTTGGCAGGCGTGTTTGGCAATAACCTGTTCACGCCCGGCGGGACAAGGCGGATACAGCTCGCGGACGCGCGCCGCGAAATGCTGGATGTATTCCTGGTCAAGTTCAGCGCGGTGCATCGCTTCCCGTTCCTGGCGCCGGGCGCGCAAATCCGCATCAGCCAGGCATTCCAGTTCGGCGCGCCTGAGGGCGGATTCTTCCACCAGCAAACCCTGGCGCTCGTATCATTTGCGGGTGCGGCTCCATTTCAACACCACTGCCGACAAAACGGAGTATTTCGCAGAGCGGCGAGTAAGGGCGGCATCACCGGATGTGATGAATACTTTCATGTCCATTTTGAATCCTGATCAATCATTTCAACAAATCAAGCAATCCTTTGCCAATAGGCGTCAGGCGAATATTCGCGAGTTTGGAATACTGAGATCCAGTGCTATTTTCAGGAACATACTCGCACTCCAGGACGCCAAACAGATTCATCATATCAACTACCACACGTTTGATGACAGAGCGCAGGATTGCTCTAACATTCGTTTGGTCTTTGCTTGGCCAGGTTAGTCCGCTTTGCGCGATCAGGTGGTCGGCAAAAGGTTCGAAAGGCGCATATTCGCCAGGGGGCAATTCGCGCAGGCAGGCTGAGGCTGATGGCTTGAAAAGTAGGGGAAGCCCATCCGCCAGGCCTGAAACGGGAAAGGCGATTGTCCAGTCGATTTGCGTCCACCAGTTTGCAATCAGAAAATAGACCTGGATAGGGGGCGGCAGTTGGGGGAACAATTGCCCTTCTGAGGTCACTTTCCAAGTCTTGACCTGTCCGCCGGTCACCATGCCCGAATGGAAAGCCAGACTGTGCAGAAACAGTAGCGGAAAGACTTCATCCTCGCTATGCACTTTGTAAGAGTGACCATCGATGGTTTGATCTAACACCAGCGGCTTGACAAATTTTTCGCAAATTCCGCGCACGGCTTTAAGCGGCAAATTACCGGTGGATTGGGTGCCGACCGTGCGATTCTTGGCTAGGTAATCGAGGAAGGTCAGCATATCGCGCCGCAGGGGCAGCGAATCGAGTGCGTCAAACTGCTCCCTGTTCAAGTTTTGCACCCAAGCAGTCAGGGCATCTGCCATCACCTTTTGCCCCTGGGGGGTAGGCGGCATGAGGTCGTCATCTGTTTCTGCCTCCTCTTCCCTTTGGGCTTTGTGGCGTCCACGGGCGGGTTGGATGACTCGCAGGGCTTTGTTTACTTTATCCAGGTCGAATCTTTCAGGGTCGAACTCCCCGCCAGCCCATTCCAGCATTTCATCGTGTTCTTCATGGGCAGAGTCAGCCATCGCTTCCAGAAAATCAGCATAGCCCCAGATGCCGCCCACGTCTTCGGGAGGGCAGGCACGTTTGCCAGCAACACAAATCGGGTAATGGGCTGAAGGGTCTGGGGAGGTAATTTTTTCGACCAGGAGAGTGTGTTCCCAACCGTCGCCAAAGTCGTATTCGTAGGAAAATTTAGACTTTTCGCGCAGGCCGAACTGGCTGATCCGGTAACGAGCTTCGTTTTTAGTGCCCAACATGCCAGTTTCATCTTCTTCCGGGTCGCCGTAGATTTGCCCGGAAATTCTAAACATGTGCAGGTGATAATTGTGCCAGCCCATGACCCTTTGGATAATTTCATGCAAGTCGTGAAGGGTGATATTTTCCGACACCAAAATCCTGCGCCAGATCGGCGGTTTGCTATCATCGAGGGTTACTTTTAGTTGATAGACGGCGTTGGGGACAGTCATCGTTCTCCTTACAAATCAAAGATAGCGAGGGAACCTTTTACATTCAAAAAAACGAGTTGGGCGCGGGGCGTTATTCCAAGTTGGGTTTTAACCGCCTGGATGTAGCGCCCCATCTGGCCGGAGTAGTCTCTTTGCTGGATAATGAAGCGGGCTTGTTCTGCCGAGTCGGCGCGGTCAGTTTTGAAGTCGAGGATCGTCCAGTCATCCCCGGTACGGTATAGCAGGTCGATGATGCCGCGCCCGCTGCTGGTGTAGTAAGAAACTTCGTGGTGGCGTTCGGCCGAATCCAATTCGGCGAAAAGCGGATGGAGACGGAATCTTTTCATCAGGCGGCGGGTTTCGTGGATGGCGGCCTGGATTTCGCCGGGGTCTGTCAGGCCGGATTCGAGGGTGAAGGGTCTGAGGAAGGCTTCAAATTCAGAATCAGGAAAGCCCGGTTGGGTTTGAGCGGGGAAACGCCAGAGGCGCAGGCTCGCATGGACGAGTTTGCCCACCACCCAGGCCGGGGCGTGGGGCTGGTTGGTGCCGGGGACAATGCGCCAGACGCGCTGGGGTGGGTCAGATTCGCGGGCGCGGACTTTTTCGTCGCTGACAGAAGCTGTTAGGGCAATGGGCTCGAGCAGGTCGGATGGGTAGGGAGTTGGGTAGGGAGAGGTCGCTTGGGATGTTGGAGCAGGAGAACGGGAGCCTGCATCCACTGGCGAGAAGGGATAGAGCGTGACGGTGAGGCCCAGTTCAATTAGCGGGGTGTGCTGAGGTGTGGACATTTCCACAGGGGCCTTGATTTGTTCCAAACCGAGTTTACCCAGCCAGCCAGGGACAGTGATGGAGCCATCTTTTTTGGCTTTGACGTGGCCGCTGATGAGCAGCTTTTCCCTGGCACGGGTAGCGGCAACGTAAAGCAGGCGGCGGTCTTCGGCATCTTCGAGTTCGTCCTGGTGGCGGGCGGCGATTTGCCAGGCGGTGGGGTGGAAGTCGCCGTCTTTCGCGAAGCGCACTTCGTGCAGGTCGAGCAGCAAACCACTGGGGGTCAGTTGGACCCTGGCGCTGGGCGGGCGGGGTTCGTAGGCGGCGTCGGCCAGGACGGTGAGGGGGAATTCGAGGCCTTTGGCTTTGTGGACGGTCATCAGTTGGACGGCGCCACTGGTTTGGGAGTCTGCGGGGGCTTCGCCTTCACGCAGACCGACGTCACGCAGGGTACGCACGTAGGCGAGGAAGGCGGGCAGGCTGGTGAGGTGACTGCGATGTGCATCGGCGAGCAGTTTTTCGACGTTGCGCAGCATGCGCGCGCCATTCGGAACGCTGGATAGGATCGCGTGATAGCCGGTGAGGTCGAGCAGGCGTTTGAGTACAGCGGAGGCGGGGGCGCGGCCCGCGAAGGCGCGAAGTTCCGCGAGGATGGCACAGGCGCGCTGGTGAGAAGGGATGGGCGAGGCGGCGAGGGCGGGCCACACCGGCTGCCCCTCTCCCGATTCCAGGAGAGGGGAGAAGCGTAGCTGGTAGATTTCGGCGTCAGGAAGGGCAAAGGCGGGGGAGCGAAGCAGACCAACCAGGGCCAGGTCGTCGGTGGGATCGACGATGGCGACGAGGGCGTTGAGCAGGTCGCGGATTTCGGGGCGGTCGTAGAATCCGCGCCCGGCGACGGTGACGAAGGGGATTCCAGCGGCTTCGAGTGCGGTTTCGTAGGCCGGGAATCCGGCAGAGGCGCGAAAGAGCAGGGCAACATCGCCCCAGGCGAATTTTTCGACCTCGTGCAGTTCGCGCAGGCGGCTGGCGAGGGCTTTGGAAGCAATCTGGCGGCCTTCATCGGCGTTTTCACCCAATCCGAGGTGAATTTCGACGTAGGGCGGCCGGATTTGTTCGCGGGCGGGTTGGGCGCGGTGAGGACGCAGCGGAGCAAAAGGGACGAGATGAGGGCGGGCGGGGTCGTCAGTTTCGCCGAGGATGGGAGCGAGCAATTGATTGAGGGTTTCGAGCAGTTCCCGGTGCGCGCGGAAGGTCAGATCGAGATCGATCCGCTCGCCGCCAGAGGCGAGGACGTCAGCCTGCACCTGGCGAAAAACGGAAACGTCTGCGCCGCGAAATCTGTAGATGGATTGTTTGCTATCTCCCACAATAAACAGGTCTATCTTAGCGGAGTTTTGCGTACCATCAGGATCGCCCAGGTTGAATTGGTTTTCCTTCGCGACCCTGGCATGCTTTGCGGTTAAATTTTTGGGGGTGAAGCCAGTGAGCGCATACACAATCTGGCGCTGGCGTTCGTTGGTGTCCTGGAATTCATCTACCAGCACGGCGCGCAGATCGGTTTGCAGGCCGACGCGGACGGCGGGATGGCTGGTCAGCAGGCGGGCGGCGCGGCCTTCGAGGTCGTCGAAGTCGAGGGATTGGCGCTCGTCTTTGAGGCGCTGGTATTCTTGCAAAACCTGGTCGAACAGACGCGCCAGGGCGGGAAGTTGGGCAGCCACCTGCTCATCCAGCGCGAAGCGGGCTTTTTCGGCCAGGAATTTGAGGTTTTCATCATAAACCAGGCGCAGTTCGCTCATCGATTTGCGCACACTTTCGAGGTCGGCACCATTCCAGTTGTCTTTTTTACCTTGCGTGGAGGTGGCTTTGCGTAAATCGGCGAGTCTGGCGAGAACTACATCCCAATCTTTGGCGGCGCGGGCAGATTGGGATTCGTCCCAGCGGGCAAGCACTTCGCGGCGAGCAAGTTCGAGTCTGTCATCAGGGCTTTTGGCGCTGCAGGCAGCCAGGTCAGCGAGCGCAGCCTGCCAGGCTGGTGAATATAGATGTGGGTTTAGATAATCTTGCAGGATGGAGTCAAAATTCACGACCCCCAAAACCACGTCCAGCCTGCGATCCAACAAAATTCCCAGTGCCTGGCGTAGTTCGCTTTCCTTGAGCGGGCCAAACAAGGTCACAGATTCGGCATCGTCTGCGGCCCGTGCCAGTACGGAATCAATCGCTTCGGCTTTCAGCGCGGCAGCCAGGCCTTCCTCCAGAACCGCAAAAGCCGGGTCGAGGCCGGCTTCGGCGGGGTATTGGCGCAGGATTTCGGCGCACAGGCTGTGGATTGTTCCAATTCTCGCAGAATCGATATTCAAACCGCTCGGCACGCCAGGGTCGCTCAGACTACCCTTGTTGTCCGGCGTGTCCTTCGCGGGTAAATTATTTTCTATTATCTGCGAAAGCGCATTTCTGATTCGGCTGCGCATCTCTCGCGCGGCTTTTTCGGTAAACGTAATTGCCAGAATCGAGCGCAGTGGATAACCGCGCTCCAGCAGGCGCAGGTAGCGCCCCACCAGCGAGCGGGTCTTGCCCGAACCTGCTCCGGCAGTCACGGCAATGGCCGCGTTTTCGCTAAAGACGGCGTCTTTCTGCTGGCCGGGGAAGGTTTCTTGAGAGAGAATAGACATAGTCATCTGTGATCAGTAACCAGTTCAGCGGGAACGATGGCGCTTGCGAGATTTTTTCACAGCAGAATTGGTCGAAACATCGTCAATGGGAACTTTGGGTAATTCGGGAATAACAGGTATTTCATCTGGAACAGGCATCCGAACCGGCTGGCCATCCACCGATTCTTTAAACATCTTGTAGTGACGTTTGATACGCGCCACATAATTCGTATCCTGCAAAAGGTCCCTGACAAGTTCCAACGCGGCAGGCGCAAATTTCGATTGCTGGCTGGCAGAATTTAGACCCAACCCGGTCATCTCCTTCACTGCCATTCTAGAAGTTGCAGTGTCGCCGCCGGCGAACCATTTGCGATCATATGATTCGGTTTCCCAACCATACGTTACCACGGCAATGATCTCTTTCCGTTTCCGTGATGCAATATTGAAAAATACGCGCCTGCAATCGCAGTTTTCATCGTCGCAATACGCCTCAATCAGGCCGTACTCATCGGCTGGCAAGCCGTATGGATTATTCGCAAACACGGTGGCCTGCGTGTTTCTTTCCTACCAAGTTCACTAAATCTTTCAATAAAAAGTTCGAAAGCCATCCTTAAAACCCTTTCTTATACCGCCAGCAAAATCCAACCGCCGGGCAATAACTCGGGCAGCCCTCTGCGGGCGGCTTCGGCGCAAACTTTCCGGCGCGGATGCCATTCACATGCCGGCCAACATGCGTAATCGCCACCGCAAAGGCCGAATTGATCCCATCCTCGAACTTCTCCAGTTTCAGGCTGCTGGCCTCCGCCTTCTGGATATGCCAGTAAAACCCGCTCGTCACCTGCCCCAGCCCCAGCGCCTTCTGCGCGGCGAGGGCATAAAGCGGTAATTGCAGACGGCGTCCCTCTCGCAGGTGCGCCGCAGAAATCGTCGCGCCGCCGGTCTTATAGTCAATCACCCGCAGGCTGCCGTCATCCGCCGCATCCACCCGATCAATATAACCGTGCAGGCGCACCGGCCCGGCCTCCGTCTCTAACACCAGGGACGGCGCGCCCATCCCAAACATCAACTCCTGCTTGAATGGCCGCCAGCCTTGCGAAACCTCCGCCAGCGCGGCAACCGTCTCCTCCAGCCGCTGCAGCAACTCAGCCTTTTGCAATTCCCATAATGGCGTCGGGCGGAAACCATAATCCCGCGGGGCAGTCGCAAAAACCCGTCCCGCCGTTTCCTTCAAATCCGTCCCGCTGTAGAACTCCTCCAAGATCTTATGCAGCATCGAGCCGAGCGCGCGCACATCAAAACCCTCTTCCGGCTCCTCGCGCGGCTCCAGCCCCAACCCATACGCTACAAAAAACTCAAACGGGCACGTTCCGTAACTCTCCAGTTTGCTCGCGCTCCAGCCAAACTTCACACCAAAACGGTCGCTCAAATCGAAGCCCTCGCCCTCGAATTTCCCCGCCGCCCTGGGCGCGAGTCGCGCTGTCAGTGCTTCCACGCCATTTTTCAGGTGAACGTCGAACTCCTTTGCCGCTTCCCGCCACTCGACGGAAGAGGCCGCCTCAGCCGGGTCCAGGCTATCTTCAGGACGCACCCGAACCACGCTCGGCTTCCCGGTTAGGGAGTGCATCTGCTCCCAAAACGGGGACGGCTCCCAAGTCTGACCGTCCTCCGCCAGGTAGGGCCGCGTTAACAGCAGTCTTTGCCGCCCACGGGTGACCGCCTGATAAAACAGGGTCCCCTCACCGCCATGCAGACGGGGTTCCAGCAATAAGCCGCGCTCTCGCAGCGCTGCCCGGTCACGCTCCCTAAGCAGGATGTCCTCGCGCTCCTGTTTAGGAAACTCCCCTTCCGACAGCCCCATCAGCGCGACTGCCTGGAACGACAACCCGCGCCCATCCAGCGCCGACGCCGCCATCACCCCCGATTGGGCCGGCAGCGAAAACGACGCTGTCTCCAGCGCCCCGCGCAATCTGGCAAAAAAGGCGGCGTACGTGACCGTCTCCTCGCCGATGACCGCTTCTGCCAACACCAGCCCGCGCAGTACATCCTTGAAGGCTCGCAGCGCCGCCACATCCCGCTCTGCCGTGGACAGATTGGCGCGAGCGCAGGCGACTACATTCATGCTACCGGGCTCTCCTGGCGTAAGTGCCAGGTCATCCCCCAGGATGGCTTCCACAAATGCCGTAAATTCCCGCACGGAAGCGCTTTCGGGTGGGGTGAGTAAGTCGACGAACTCGATGAAGGATGACTCGAAAGTCTGGAGACCTTCGATACTCGAAAATCGTGGGATTTTCGCCTCCGCTTCCGGGTCATCTGTTTCCTGGCGGTTTTTCGCCGCCTCAAAAGCCTCCCGCCACTGGTTAAGGCCTTTGACCACCTTTGCCGCGCGCGAAATTTTGTCGAGCAAAGAGGCCACATCCCGCCCCGGAAAATCAAAATATGGGCTGGTCCACGCTTCCATCACCCTTCTACGTGGCCAATCATCTACGGGCAGGCCCAGCAGCGAGAGCAGAGCCGAGACCGCCGGGTTCTCGTTCAGCGGCAGACCCCCTACCACCCGCAGCGGAATGCCAAACTCAGCGGCGACTTCCTCCAGATATGGACGGTAGGGTTCCAGGCTGCGTGCAAATATCGCCACATCGGTCAACGCCAGTCCATCGCGCACAATCCGCGCCTTGATCCAGCGTAACACGGCGCGGACCTCAGTGGAGCGGGTTTGGGCTTCTACAAATTCAATGGCATGATCATTGAGGGGTACGCTTCCCGCACTGACAGGTTCGAATAAGGCCGCTTCCATATGCGCAATGACTGGAGACAGCAGCGAAACCGAATCCAACATCTCCGGCTGAATGTTCAGACTGTTGGTCAAAGCATTCTGGGCGCGGTGAAACCGTTGGTGGGCGGGGCGCCGCGGGTGTTGAGTATCACCCGTCAGCGTGATCAGCGTTTCTTGGGCACGCTTTGCGAAAAGGGAAAGAACGCCCAACTGGGTGGGGTCGAACTCGTCGAAGCCAGAAACGACCAATAAACGGGTATCTGTTCCCAATTCCGGGCGAGATTCGAGCGCAATCGCCGCCAACCAACCCCGCCCTTCGTTATCTGCCCAGTGGTTTTCTTGCAGCCAACGCTGGTAAGCGCTGTAGACCTGTGCAATTTCTCCCAGACGTGGCTCCAGGTCGCGGGTGGCGCGGGCAAAGTCCTCCGGAAGGATGCGGGCACGTTTGAGTTCCTCGATGGTGTTGCGCAAGGCGGCCATGAAGCCCGGTTTGTCACGCAGGGCGGCGTAATGGCGGATTGTGCCCCCACCTTTGCTCTCTCTTACAGAGAGAGGTGATTTCTCCAGTTCACACAAGCCATTTACCCTGTGAGAGCTCAGGGCTTCCGCAATGTTGTGAAGCAGGCGCAGACGGACCGGATCCGTCAGCAGCGGGATGGGCTGCCCGGCACGCGCAAGCAGTTCGGCGTATAGCGTATGAAAAGTGTAGACTTCCACCCCCAGCGCACCCCCGGCGGCAACCAACCGCTGGCGAAAGCCCGCGGCCTGGATGCTGTTCGGTACGATGACCAGCACCGGCGCGAGCGGCTTTTCCGCCATCACCTGTCGGATGCGCCGGATTACCCTCTCGGTTTTCCCATGTCCGGCTGGGGCGAGGAGCAGGCGCGGAGGCATCAAATACTGGCCTTGACCATCTGCTCCTGCACCATCCCAACCAACTCGCGGACGATTTCGAGCAGGGTTTGGCCAGTTTGAGTGGAGAGAAGCGGGGCGTCCTCGCCGGGGTCGGGTGGGGCGGTCAAGTCACGGGTATAGGCGAGTTTCAGCGATAAATCGGCGGGCAGGTGGCCGCGTTCAACCAACTCGGCCTGCACCAGGCGCGGGGATGGCAAATCGGCGGCGGGGTCGCGCTCGCTGTAAAGGGAGAGGAGGGAGGTCAGGCTCCAGGCGAGGGCTTCACGCAGTGGGCGGGTCATCTCCTCGGGGAAGCCGCCTTTGAGCAAGACATCCGCCAGGGCCAGCCGTTTCTCAGCGAAGGCCAGCCCGGCGTTGGCTTTTTTGCGCCGGGCTTCGATGAGGCTGTAGTCGCTCACCGGCGCGGAAGGCAGGCTGACGGCGTAGTAGGCTACATCCTCCGGGGCGGGAGCGGCGGCCAGGGCCGGAACAAAAGCCAAAATGGCGCGATACCCTTCCGTGTCCGTCAAGTGCAATTGCGGCACGCGATCCACATAATGCTCGGCGAGGCAGTTTTCGACGATAGGCCGCAGTTCGCTGGGCGCGCCTGAAACGACGACCAGGATGCCATCACCGCTGACTCCGGGCATGGCAGGCGCCTTGCGGACGAGTTGGATTTTGCCGGATAGACGGTCGACCAATAAGGCGGCGAAGTCTTTGAGCGTCGGCACGGGAAACAGGGCAGGAGCCACATCGGAGGTCGGTTCGGCGGTTGGGGCAAGGTCGAGTTCGACCTCGGTTGGCTTTTTGAGCAGGTCACCGAGTTTTTGCAACAGGTTCTGGCCGATGTCCTCGAAACGCAGGGCGCTGGGGGCATCATCGGCGCCGAAAATGCTGGCAAAGACGTTTTTCTTGGCGGCCAGGGTGTCGAGCATGCGCTCCTCGATGGTGTCTTTGGCAACCAGGTTGATGACCTGCACCGAGGATGGCTGGCCATGACGATGGGCGCGGGCAATGCGCTGTTCGAGCACGGCCGGGTTCCAGGGCAGGTCGAGGTTGATGACCAGGCTGGCGGCTTGCAAGTTGAGACCCACGCCGCCCGCGTCGGTAGAGAGGAAGATGCGGCAGTTGGGGTCGTCAAAAAATTGCTGGATGAGTTCGCCGCGCTTAGAACTGGGCACATCGCCGGTCAGTTTGACGTAGCCCAGGCCAACGCGCTGGATGATGGGTTCAGTGAGTGCCAGCATGGTGGCCCACTGGCTGAATATAACGGCTTTATGACCGTTGGAAGCGATATCCTCAGTAAGAATCTCCCCCAATTCGCCCAGTTTGGGGCTGGTTCGTTCATGCTCTTTTTGGGGCAGTTCCTTATCGTGCAGGGCGAGCGCGTCACAGATCAGGCGCATTTTAATCAGGCACATCAGCAGGATTTCACGCTCTTTGGGGCTGAGCGGGGTGCGCTGGGCTTTGGCAATCAGCCTGGCGAGCGATTCTTTGAATTCGTTGTAAGCTTTCCACTGTGGGTCGGTCATTTCAACGAAGTAGTTGTTATCGGTGCGGGGCGGCAGGTCTTTGAGCACTTCGTCGCGGGTGCGGCGCAGGACGTGGGGTGCGATCAGGGCGCGCAGTTGGTCAAGATTTTTATAACCGAGGACCTTATAAGTGCCGTTGGGGCGTTTTTCCAGTTCGTAGAATTGGTCGTTGAAGTGCCAGAGCGGACCAAGGATGCGCGGGTCAAGGAACTGAAAGATGCTGTAGAGCTCGTCGATGCGATTTTCGAGCGGCGTGCCAGTGAGAACGAAAGCGTAGCGGCTGGGCAGGGCTTTGACCATCTGGGCGGTCTTGGTGCGCCAGTTTTTGATGCGTTGGGCTTCGTCGAGGATGAGCAGGTCAGGTCGTAGTTTGAATAATTCGTCCTGATCGTGGCGCACCAATTCATAGTTGATGATTTTGAAAAAGCCGGGTTCGCGGTAGAGTTTGCGGCGTTCAAGCAGGGTACCTTCTACAACCGTGACGGGGAGCGAGGTGAAACGCCGGATTTCGCGCGCCCACTGGTGCTTGAGCGAGGCCGGGCAGATGATGACCGCCTTCTGGATATCGCGCATTTCCTTGAGCAGCGCGGCGGCGGCGATTGCCTGGACGGTTTTGCCCAGCCCCATGTCATCAGCCAGCATAGCCCGGCCGCCAAAAGCCAGGTGCATGGCGCCCTCTTGTTGATAGGGATACAGTTTGGTGGAAAGCACGTCGAAGGTGCGGTGTCCGCGTTTGACCTGGTCGCGGAACCATTCTTTTTGCTGTTGCACTGCCTCGCGGTCCTGGATCAACGCAAGGTATTCGCGTACGGCTTCGGTTATGCTAAGGAGGGAACGCTCATGCGCAGGCAAAGTCTCGATGGCGGCAAATAACGAGGGCAGAATCTGCAAAGGCGCGCCGACCAGGATGCCGGCGGGATCGAAATAGCGGTTGAGCAGTTCCTTGACCGGGATAGAGTCCGGGAGCGGAAGCACGACCCGCACGGTGACATCCACGCCATAATGGAGATAGACCTGCGTGCCGCGTGGACGCTCTTTGACGAGTTTGTCCAGCTTTTTGTCGTATTCAACTTTGAGGTAAATCAGCACGCCCTCGATATGTTTACATGTGCCGATCAGGTTCGTTTTGTAATCGGGGCAGGTGCAGGAGTTTTGGAATTCGTCCAGCGAACGGATTTCTACCCGGTAGGAACGTCCGCTGACTGATTTAACCTCGAACTGGCTGAAAACTGGGTGGCTGCCTTTGTTAGTGATTTTCAGAATCTCTTCGCGCGCGCGTTCGCGGCGACGTTCGATTTGCTCTTGAAGATCAGTAGGCATGGGATAACTCCATTCCCAAAAAAGGTGAATATGGTCATTATACTTGTTTTGATAAGAGCGGGTTTCACGCAAGCCGCGTTTTGCGCAACCGAAAGCCACCATGATTGGCATATAGGCAGGCATGGCGAATACGATTCTAGACTTTAACCATCACCCATTCAGCGCGGACCGAGTCGTATATACGGGTATAAGTTCCGGCCGGTGCTGAATCGGTAAGAATCAGGCTAAAAGATGAAGCGCTCTCCAAAAGGAGGGCGCTTTTTTCTCACTTTTGTAAAACTGGTTGTCGATTGCAATATGTATTTATGTATTATTAATGTAACTACTCAGGCTGGAGAACTCAGCCAGGCCTGAAGAATAGGAGGAACGAAAG
>CALMNY010000353.1 GCA_937872125.1 uncultured Candidatus Competibacteraceae bacterium
GTCGATTTATGGTAAGACATGAATAATGTGGAGTCGCGACACCAACTCACTCTATCAATGAGCGTTTTCCCGGAATAACGCCACATTATTACTAGCATCGGAGGTGTGCCGCCGACGGCACTGCCAACACCGAGGTGTGCGATGCTAACCGATCTCTATCCCTGCGCCGCTGCGCGTTACCGTGCCTTGCCCGTGGTGGGCCCCCTTGTCGATGGCTTTGAGCAGCACCTGGAAGCGCAAGGCTATCGCCGTGGCTCGCGGCGTTTGATGATTCGTGCGCTGCGACCGATCGCCCGTTGTCTCCAGCAGCACGGCTATCAAGACCTGACCGAGATTTCCATCGAGGCGCTCGGAACCTGTGCGCCGGCAGATTCCCAAGCCGACCGGGTACGCTGCGGAACAGTGCATGCGCTGCAGCGGTATCTGCGCCAAGCGGGCCTACCGTGCATCACCCCGGCGGTGACGCCCACGGTGACGACGGCCCTGCTGGCAGCCTATGCCCGCTTTCTCGCCGATGTCCGGGGCCTGGTCCCTTCAACGGTAGGGGACCATGTGGACACGGCCAAGGCCTTTCTGGCGCAACTGGGCGAGGCCCCCACGCCAGCGCGTCTGGCGGCCGTGACGACGCAGGATATCGAGGCCTTTATGCGCGCGCGCGGTCCCCAGGTCGGCCGTGGAACCTTGCAGCATATCGCCTCACAACTGCGGGGTTTCCTGTGCTTTCTCGCGTTGCGCGGATTCCTCGACGCCGCGCTGGCCGAGGCGGTTGACACGCCCCGGTTGTACCGCGGCGAACGCCTGCCGCGGAGCCTGCCGTGGAGCACCGTGCAGGCCTTCTTGCAGGCCATCGATTGCCGCACGGCCAAGGGGCGACGTGACTACGCCATGTTTTCACTCATCGCCACCTATGGACTGCGCGCCTGCGAAGTGGTGGCCCTGACGCTGGATGATATCGACTGGCGCGCCGCGCAGCTGCGGATTGCCCAACGCAAGACCGGCCAACTGCTGCAACTGCCGTTGACCGACGCCATCGGCGATGTGCTGGTGGATTACCTGCGTGAGGCGCGACCGCCGCTCCCCTTTCGGCAGCTGTTCCTGCGCCAACGCGCCCCCGCTGGCGTACTCAAGCCGACGGCGGTGGGCGAAGCGTTTCAGTATTGGCGCGCGCGCAGCGGGCTGGCGATCCCCTTTCAGGGACCGCACTGCCTGCGCCATGCCTATGCGGTGCATCTGCTGCGCTGCGGCACGCCGGTGAAAACCATCGGCGACCTCCTGGGTCACCACAGCGCCGAGAGCACCTGTGTCTATCTGCGGCTGGCCGTCGAGGATCTGCGCGAGGTCCCCCTGGCCCTCCCCGCGGAGGTGGGCCCATGAACGCAAACGATTTTATCTCGCCGCTGGGGCCGGTCATGGCACGCTTTATCGCGCTCAAGCAGGCCTTGGGTCGCCGCTACGACAGCGAGCGGCGTATTCTCGGATACCTCGATACGTTCCTGGCGAGCAAGACGCCCGACGGCGCCGACTTGACCGCCGCGACGTTCAGCGACTGGTGCCAAACCCTGGCCCCGCTGTGTGCGTCAACTCGTCGGAATCGCCTGTGGATCGTCCATCAGTTCTGTCGCTATCGACGTCGCAGCGAGCCGGCGTGTTTCATTCCCGACCCGGCACTGTTCCCCCCCATCAATCCTCCAAGACCGCCCTATTGGTTCACGCCAGCCGAGCTCTTGCGGCTGCTGCAGGCGGCTGATGCCCTGACGCCAACGCCGCATTCACCCTTGCGCCCGGCCGTCATGCGCGTGAGCCTCGTGCTGCTGTACACCTTGGGTCTGCGGCGCAGTGAACTGGTGAGCTTGCGTCTCGGCGATCTCGATCCGCTGGAGCGGACCCTCGCGGTGCAAGCGGGAAAGTTCCACAAGGCGCGCCTGCTGCCGCTGTCCGCAGATGCTTTCGCCGCGGTGCAACGCTATTTGCAGGTCCGAACCGCGGCAGGTTTCCGGGCCGACAGCGAGGCCCCGCTCCTGTGTCATGGTCGGCAGGGGGCGCTGGGCTATGGTGGGGCCGGCTTACACCAAGGACTCAGCGCCTTGTTTCAGGATGCCGGCCTGCGCTCTTCTGACGGGCGTCTGCCGCGCGTGCATGATTTCCGACACCATTTCGCCATCCAGGTGTTGCGGCGCTGGTATGAGGCCGGCGCCGATGTTCAGGCGAAATTGCCGCTCCTGTCCCTCTACATGGGCCATGTCTCCATTGCCTCCACCGCGTACTACCTGCCGTTCGTGACGGACCTGGCGATGCGGGCGAGTGAGCGCTTCGAAGCCTATGGCGGCGCCCTCATTACCCCGCAGCATGATCAGGCGGGAGGTCAGGGATGACCACTTCACTGCCAAACACCCTCGCGCGCGCCCTGCACGCCTTCTTCGCCGACTACCTGCCGCAGGTCCGCGGCCTCAGTCCGCATACCCTGCACAGCTATCGCGATAGCCTGATGTTGTTGCTGCGCTACGTCGCCGCCCAACGCGGCTGTCAGGTCGCGGTGTTAGACATCGGCCATCTGACCCCCGAGGTGGTCGTCGCCTTTCTGCAAGATCTGGAGGACAGCCGTGGCAATTTGCCGACGACCCGCAATGTCCGCCTGGCGGCCTTGCATGCCTTCTTTCGCTATCTGGCCTTGCAGCATCCCGATGCCCTGGAGCAAGCTCAGCGGGTGCTGGCCATCCCGTGCAAGCGGGCGGGGCAGCGGGCGGTCGAATATCTGGACTATGCCGAGATTCAAGCCGTCCTGGCCGCGATCGATCGGTCGCACGCCGATGGTGAACGCGATTACACCCTGCTGGCGACGCTGTTCAATACCGGCGCGCGGGTGCAGGAGCTCCTCGACGTTCGCCCGCTTGATCTGCAGTTGATTAAGCCCTATCAGGTGCGTCTCATCGGTAAAGGGCATAAAGCACGGATCTGCCCGCTCTGGCCGCAGACGGCTGCCGTACTCAAAGCCTACTGCCAACAACAGGGCATCGACCTGAATGACGCCCAGCCGCTCTTCCGCAACCATCGCGGCGGCACGCTCACGCGCTACGGCGTACGTTACATCCTCGCTAAGTA
>CALMNY010000354.1 GCA_937872125.1 uncultured Candidatus Competibacteraceae bacterium
GACACGGAACACACGGAAAAACTTGGGTCCACGGAAGACACGGAACACACGGAAAAACTTGGGTCCACGGAAGACACGGAACACACGGAAAGATTTGTCTTTTTCTTCCGTGCCTTCCGTGTTTTCCGTGGATAACTTTAGTCTATCCGTGCCCTCCGTGGGCCGTGGACCCTCACCGCATGATTTTATCCGCCATTCCCACTTCCGCCAGGTATTGCGGATACAGCGCATAGGCCGGTTTCAGGATCGGCAGCAATTTCAACGTCTTGGGTACGTTGCCCTTGGCGACGACCTGCCGGCGGGTCAGCGCCGACACCAGATTGACCTGACCGTGCCAGAACGCATGGGCGAAATCGGCGCTCATGCGCATGGTCACTTCCGGCTGGCCGCTGAATTCGGCGCCCCGGTAAATTTTCACCTCGTCGCCCCGCGCATCAATGGTCATCACCGCCGCCGGGGGATCAAACGCAAACTGAACGCACAGCCCGGAAGCCTTCAACGGTCCGCCGATGTGCGGGTCGGTTTTCAGCCGCTCGAAAAAGCCGCCCAGCACTCGATAGAGCGTGTCGGCGTCCGGGAAGACGTTGCGCAGCTCCCGCACTTCCGCCGCTGCTCCCGCCGGTCGGAAATCGGCTGACGACACGGGCAGCGGCGTCACGGTGGTTTCGTACAGCGTGCGGACGATGCGCACCACTGCGTCCCGCTCCGGCTCGCGCGGGTTGTACAGCATCGAACCGTCGGTCATCGCGGTGTCCGCCACCTGCTCCAGCTTCGCCAGCCCGTCCTTGACCCCCGCGTCGCGCAGGTTCAACGGCATGCCGGTCAGGTGCGCCAGTTGCCGGTTCAGGGTGCGAATGTAGGTAATGCCCGCTTTCGCCGCCTTGCGCCGGAACCAGCGGTCGAGGCCAGTCAACGGCTTGGCCAGCGGCGCGGCGAATCCCAACCCGCTGTAGCGCAGCAAATTACCCAATGCTGCGCCCGGCCGTGGGAACAGCACGCCCAGCGCCTCGGCGATGTCGGCGTAACGATCCAGCCGCGATTCCAGGTTGTAATCCATCACTTCCGGCAAGACCAGCGCGTTCGCCAAGCCGTGCGGGATGTGGTAAACCCCGCCCAGAGCGTGGGAGATGCCATGCACCATGCCCACCATCGAATGCGAAAAAGCGATGCCCGCCAGGCAACTGGCCGCCAGCATGGCCCCGCGCGCTGGCAGATTTTCCGGCTGGGCGCAGGCCAGCAGCAGGTGGTCACGAATCAGCCGAATGGCCTGCAGCGCCAGCCCGTCCGCTGCCGGCGACCATTCCTTGTCCACGTAGGCTTCGATGGCGTGGGTCAGCGCGTCCATGCCGGTCATGGCGGTCAGCTTGGGCGGCAGGGTGCGGGTCAATTCGGGATCGAGAATCGCCAGATCGGGCAGGAACTGGTTTTCCGCGAACGGGAGTTTCACGTCGTGGTCAGGATCGGCGATGACTGCTACTTTGGTCACTTCCGAGCCGGTGCCGGCGGTGGTCGGAATCAGGAATAGCGGCAACAGTCTGGCCGCGCCAAGCAGATAGGCGCCCATATGCTCCTGCACCCGGCCGCCCTTGACCATCAGGATATTGGCGACCTTGGCGGTATCCAGCACGCTGCCGCCGCCCAGACCGATGATCAGATCGCAGCCGTGTTCCCGGCCCAGCGCCGCGCAGTCCTCGACGGTCTTGATCGTGGAATTGGGCGGCACTTGGTCGAACGTCGCTACAATCTCGATGGCCGTGTTCTGGAAGCCCGCCTTGACCTTTTCCGCCAGGCCAGCCTGAACCAGAATCGCATCGGTCACCAGCAGCGCCCGCCGGGGGCCGTAGGACGCCACGGCGTCGTTCAACTGATTGATAATGCCGATCCCGTACATCACGCGAGTCGGCAGGGAAAATTCAAAATAATCGGGCAACATGGATAGAGACCTTTGCGGGCATGGCGATGAATTCAGCATAGCCGCCCCGCCATTTCGCCGGCTTGCCTGAAAGGGTCAGTACTGCCCAAATCTCCATGCCTTCGCTAAGCTTTACATAATCAACTCTGCCTGGATGGAAATGTTCATGGTGATTCGACGGCTGATTGGGTTATCCCTGCTGTTCTGGGCCAGCGTCCTGCCGGCCTGGGCTGACAATGGTTGGAGCACGGTCGGGTATCCGCTGGCCGGGCCGCCGCAGGTGATCGGTTCCTACGCCGCCGGCTGCATTGCTGGCGCGGTGGCGTTGCCGCTGACGGGCGACGGCTATCAGGTCATGCGCCCCAGCCGTAACCGTTATTACGGGCATCCGGCGCTGGTCGCGTTCGTGGAGCGGCTGGGCCGGCGGACAGCGGCCAACGGTAGCCGGCTGTTGATTGGCGATCTGGGACAGCCGCGCGGTGGGCCGATGCCCAACGGCCATCGCAGTCATCAAAGCGGGTTGGATGTGGATGTCTGGTTTCTGCAACAGCCACGCGACCGGTTGTTGTCGCGGGCCGATACCGAGCGGATCGAGATGCCGTCCATGATCCGGCCCGCCGAGGGAACGTTCAACTATTCGCGCTGGTCGCCGCGTTACCGGGATGCGCTCAAGCAGGCGGCGCTGGCGCCGGAGGTGGAGCGGATTTTCGTCAACCCGATCATCAAGCAGGCGCTGTGCGCCAGCGAACCCGACCAGAGCTGGCTGGAGAAGGTGCGTCCCTGGTGGGGCCATGACGCGCATTTTCACGTCCGGCTGGTCTGCCCGCCCGGCGACGATCAGTGCAGGCCGCAGAAGCCGTTTCCGCCCGGCGACGGCTGTGATGCCGACCTGGCCCGCTGGGTCGAGGAGATCGTGCAGGCGACGCTGTCGCCCAAACCCTACCGGAAACCGGAACCCCCTTCGGCAGACCGGTTACCGGCGGCCTGTAACGCGGTGCTCTACGGGCCGACGGCGTGGCGCGCGGAACGTCCATGAAAAGCGACTTGCCGTTTGGGAGCGAATTTTCTCCCTCACAGGTTCGTCTTCCGCATCTCCTGGAACTGGCGCATACCCTTGGCGGCGACGGGAAAGCCTTTGAGGATGCGGTGAAAGCGGCCTACTTTGCCGGAAACGCCACTTCGGACTACAACAAGGGCAAGCTGGCGAACAATGCGAAGCTGGGCATGATCGCCTATGGCCTGATCGACCGTGACGCGAACCTGACGGAGTTTGGGCGCAAGCTTCACAATCTGCGCGCTGATGAAGGCGTCCTCCATACCGAATTCGCCCGTCATATCCTTCTGAACCTGAACGGCATGAATCTGGTCCAGTGCATCCAGGATATTCAGGCCGCTGGGGAAGTCGTTGATCTCATCAAGCTTCGCGAATGGCTGGCCGAGCGCGGCATCCATTTCCCGCGTGGTGGCAAGCATCCCAGCATGATGCGTCTCTGGTTGGAAAAGGCTGGCGTTTTCACGGGCGGCTGGCGCGTGGATGAAGCCCGGCTGCGTGAAATCCTCGGTGCATCCACGGCGGAAATCGAGACGCTGGCGGCGTTGAGCCGCGAACAACGGGCTTATCTGAAGACGCTTGCCAACATGGGCGGCGATGGTCCCTACTTCTCAAACGATGTGGAGAAACTGGCTTCCGCTACCTACGGGATCAAGTTCAACGAGAAAAACCTGCCAAAACAGGTGCTCTATCCTCTCGAACAGGCGGGCTACATCACGTTGAGCAGAGGGACGAAGGAGGACGGGCGCGGAGCGAAACCGTTTTTGGTGACGGCGACGGATCAGCTGATTGCCGATCTCGTCAACCCGATTCTCGACCAGATCGAACGGCAAACCGACAGCGAACTTCGTCCCCTGTTGCGCAAGCCGCTCGGCGACATCCTGACGGAACTGAAATCCACGGACAAGCATATTCGGGGACTGGCCCTGGAAGCGCTCGCCTTCAAGCTTATGCGACTTCTTGACCTGAACTACGTGGCAACACGGCTACGTGGAGCGGCTACGGGCGGTGCAGAAGTGGATCTCATCTTCGAGTCGGTCCGCCTGGTGTTTTCCCGCTGGCAAATTCAGTGCAAGAACACCGACCGCGTCTCGCTCGATGATGTAGCGAAAGAAGTGGGGCTGACGCACGTGCTCAAAAGCAACGTCATCGTGATGGTGACAACGGGGGAAGTTGGGCCGGAGGCGCGTCGTTATGCCAACAGGATTATGACCGACTCCAATCTCTGTGTCGTCATGATAAACGGAAATGATCTGGTGAAGATTCAAACAGACCCCACCTGTATCGTTGATGTATTCCACCGCGAAGCGGAGCACGCTATGAGGCTCAAAGCACTTGATCTGTGAAAATAGTACTATGCCTAATAGTCCATCAGTTTTTTATGAAACAACGCTCGGACGCATAATCTTGGGTGACTCCCTAACGGTTCTCAAGGAAACAGAGGATCAATCAATCGATCTCATCATGACCAGTCCGCCCTTTGGTTTAG
>CALMNY010000355.1 GCA_937872125.1 uncultured Candidatus Competibacteraceae bacterium
CCAGATGAAAACGCGGTGCTTGGCCGTTTCCGACGTGGCGATATAGCGCGCCAGCCCGGCCAGTTTACGACGCAGACCAGGGCGAGTTTCCCCATGCCGCCACCAGTAAACCACCCGCGATTTGCGATTATTCGCCATCCGCACCGATTTCACCTTGTCCAGCACCTGAGTAAAGGGCGCTTCGTAGAGCGCCGCCTCGGCCTCGCTCAACTCGGTTCCGAAATCAATGACCCAACGGCCTTTCCAGCCTTGGGTAACATCCATGCCATTCCAGATGGGGCGCAGCACATCGCTGTTAGGGCGGCCATGCGGGTTTGGCTGGCGCAACCACTGTCGCGCCGTGGTGCTGTCCACCGCGAACGCGCCCGCCAGACACAGGCCGAAGAATGAACAACCGGCGTTTTCCGGCAATGGCCGGGCTTGGGTCAAATCCAGGGGAGCAGCGGTGCTGCTGACGCCGGTCAAATCGGCGTAGATAGCGCTGACCGGCTGGCCATCCAGCATGAAGGGGTGTTGGCTATTCTTCCCAAAGCACACCAGCGCCACTCGCACCGCCGCACCGTCGTTGATCCACGGCTCGTCCGACCAGGCGTTGAAGATCGTAAGTTTTTCACCCCCACCCCAGCCCTCCCCCATCAAGGGGGAGGGAGTAGAAAGAATCCGCTCCAGCACCGGACGGTTGCGCTTTTGGCGAATCGAGTTGGTCGCCACCAGCCCGGCGCGCTGCGTCTGTCCGGCCTCAATCTGCGCCCGCGCCTTCTCAAACCAGTAGCACACCAGATCCGCGCCGCCCGGCACGCGGCCCGCGTAGACTCGGCGCAGCGTCGCCACGTAATCCTCGCCCAATTCCGCCAACTGCTTCTTGTCCCCCAGAAACGGCGGATTGCCGACGATGGCGTCAGCAGCAGGCCAGGGGGCTTCACGTGCCGAATTCCCCTCCTTGGACAAGGAGGGGTGGCGCGTAGCGCCGGGGTGGTTTGATTCGTCCGGCGTATCCACCCCCCCGTCCCTTCGGGCCACCCCCCCTTGGCAGGGGGGGAATTCATCAGTCACCAGCAGCGCGTCCCGGCATTCAATGTGCTGGAGCGGTTTCAGGATCGGCCGGTCGCTCAGGCTGTAGCCGTGGCCCAGCATCCATTGAATCTCGCCGATCCAGACCGTGAGCCGCGCCAGTTCGGCGGCGTAGGGATTGAGCTCGAGGCCGAGCACGGTTTCCGGCCCGACCGCTGGAAAACCCCGTTGCAGGCCCAGCGCCTCGGCTTCCAGCATGACCTGATGCTCAATGTCCTTCAACGTCCGCAACGCCAGGTACAGAAAGTTGCCCGAGCCACAGGCCGGGTCCAGCACCCGGAAGATCCGTAGCCGTTCCAGAAACCCATGCAGCCGATCAGCGGCCTGCTGGCGGGCTTTGGGCGTTGCCTTGCCCAACCGGGCGGCAATCTCCGCTTTCACCGTCGCCCATTCAGCCAGCAGCGGGTCGCGGATCACCGGTTCGATCAGGCGGCGGATGGACTCGGCATCGGTGTAATGCGCGCCCAACTGGCTGCGCTTGTCCGGGTCCAAACCCCGCTCGAACAGCGTGCCGAAGATCGCCGGCTCGATGGCCGACCAGTCCAGTTGCGCCGCCCGCCACGCCAGTTCCAGGTCCTCCGACTCCAGTGGCAGGCAGTCGGCATCGTCGAACAGCCCGCCGTTGAACCAGGGAATCTCGGTCAAGCCAAACCAGCCGCCGCCCTGCATCGCCGCGAACAGTTCGCGGGCGCGGTCCACGAATGCGGCGGGCCGGGCCTTGACCGCCTCCAGCAATTCGCTGAACAACCGGCCCGGCAGCAGGCCGATGTCCTCAGCGAACAGGCAGAACAGCAGCCGGGTCATGAAATGTGCCACTCGTGGCGGCTCATGGCCGCGCTGGCGCAACCGTTGCGCCAGTCCTGCGAACAATTCCGCCGCCTCCGCCGTCACTGCCTCGGTCGTGCGGCCTGGTTTCAACCGCTCCGGGTCGGTGAACGCCCACTGTAAGACCTGCCGGTGGGCAGGATCAGCCAGGTCGTCCAGCGTCAGCCGGCGGACGGTGTGGACGGTATTGGTAAAATGCGTATGGATTTCAATCGTCTCGAAATCGGAGACGATCAGCAGCGGCGGATTGTCCAGCGCCAGCGCGTACTGCTGCAATTGCCGCAGCGCCGCGCCCAGGTCCTTGTGTTTGCCCTTGTACTCCCAGGCGAAACAGTGCCGCCGCCACACATCGGCCCAGCCCTCGCCGCCGCCCGTCTTTCTCGCCCCTTTCTCGAAGGTGAACCACTCGCCGTGCGGATCGGCGATGGCGGGCGGAGTGACCCCCAGCAGCGCGCAAAGCTGGTTGAAATGCGACTGCGCGGCGCTGCGCTCCTTCAAGGTGCTCGCGCGCCAGGTGGCGATGAATTGGGTGATGGCGTCAAGCGGAGCCATGGCGATTGCTCTTTCTTAACCGGTAAGAATAATTTTAATAAATCAAATAGTTGTCTTTTAATTGAATGGCGACGCCTTAGGACAGATAGCGGCGCGAGGTAGACCGGTGGTATGCGGCTGCGGCCTTTGGAGTATAAATCCAGTATCATGACACCTTGTCAATGACTGAAATACGGTAGTAGCGAGAATCATGGCGGAGACAACAGTGTGCTTGAACTGATCAAGGCCGGCGGCTGGCTGATGGCACCAATTCTGGCCTGCTCGCTAGCGGCGGCGACCATCATCATCGAGCGCCTGCTGGCGCTGCGGCGGGCGCGGGTGTTGCCCGCCCAACTGCTGGCGACGCTGGACCGCTGGTTGGAACGTGGCGCGGTCGAGGCGCGGGAGGTGGAAGCGTTGCCGCTGCATTCGCCGCTGGGCCGCATCGTCGCGGCGGGGCTGGCCAGCCGGGGCCGCAGCCGGGAGATTCTGCGCGAGCGAGTCGAGGATGCCGGCCGCCACGTGGCGCACGAACTGGAACGCTTCCTCAATACCCTCGGCACTATCGCCGCCATCAGTCCACTGCTGGGCCTGCTCGGCACGGTGGCGGGCATGATCAAGATTTTTCAGATCGTTTCGACTCAGGGCAACAGCAATTTCAGCCTGCTGTCGGTCGGCATCGCCGAGGCGTTGGTGACTACCGCCGCCGGCCTGACCGTCGCCATTCCCAGCCTGCTGTTCTACCGGTATTTCAATGGCCGGGTGGACGCATTGGTGGTGCGCATGGAGCAGGAAACCCTGCAACTGGTGGATCTGCTGGATGCCGAAACCAGCGAAAAGGAACCCTCCTCATGAACCTCCGCCCCCATCGCCGTGAGGAACCGGAACTCAACCTGGTGCCGATGATTGACGTGGTGCTGGTGCTGCTGATCTTTTTCATGATCGCTACCAGCCTGCGGCACGAGTCGAAACTGGAAATTCGCTTGCCCGAATCGTCGGGCCAGCCGCTGCCAAGCAATCTCGCGCAACTGGAAGTAGACATTGACGCCAGCGGTCGCTACGCCGTCAATGGACAATGGCTGGAAGGGCGTGACGCCGCCGCGCTGAAAGCGCCGTTGCAAGCGGCCGCCCAGGGCCGGGAATTGCCGCTGATCGTCCGCGCCGACGGCCAGACACCCCATCAGGCGGTGGTGACCGTGCTGGATGTCGCCGGCCAACTTGGCCTCAAGCAACTGGCGATTGCTACCGTGAATGCGCCGGCGCCTGTCCGCGACGCTTCACCCTCACCGGACCCCTGAGCCATGACTTTTCTGGATCGTTACGGTTATTCGCTGAACGGGGTCGCGGTGCTGCTGTGGCCGCTGAGCCTGTTGTTCGGGCTGGCCGCGCGGGTGCGGCGGCTGTTGTACCTGCATGGCCTGCGGCGCAGCGAAGCCCTCCCGGTGCCGCTGATCGTGGTCGGCAACATCACCGTCGGCGGCGCGGGCAAAACGCCGCTGGTGGCTCGCCTGGTGGATTTGCTGCGGGACGCCGGCTATCAGCCGGGAATAATCAGTCGCGGGTATGGCGGCCAGTCGGCGCAATGGCCGCAACACGTCAGAGCCAACAGCGATCCACAGCAGGTTGGCGACGAACCGGTGCTGTTGGCGCGGCGCTGCCGGTGTCCCATCGTGGTAGGCCCGGATCGGGTCGCGGCGGCGCGGACCTTGCTCGATACCTATGGCTGCAACGTGATCCTGAGCGATGACGGCTTGCAGCATTACCGCCTGCGCCGCGATCTGGAAATCGCGGTGGTGGATGGCTTCCGCCGGCTGGGCAATGGCGCTTGCCTGCCTGCCGGACCGCTGCGGGAACCGCCCTCCCGGCTGCGCGCGGTGGATTTCGTGGTCGGCAACGGCGCAGCGCGCGGCGGCGAATACCTCATGTGCCTGCGCGGCGACCGGGCGGTGAATTTGACCGATCCCGGCATCAGCGTCTCGCTGGCGGGTTTCAGCCAGAGCACGGTGCATGCCGTGGCCGGCATCGGCGATCCGGGGCGCTTTTTCGACCAACTGCGCCACGCCCGGCTGCGCATTCTGGAGCATCCCTTCCCCGACCATCACGCCTTCCGCCCCGAGGATCTGCAGTTCCCCCAGGACTTGCCGGTGCTGATGACCGAGAAGGATGCGGTAAAATGCCAAACTTTTGCGCCCGAAGGCTGCTGGTGTGTGCCGGTCAGCGCGCGGCTGGAGCTGGCCTTCGAGGAAGACCTGCTTAAACGGCTGGCGTCGGTGGCGATGGCCAAGGGCATCCGGCGCGACCATTCGCGCGCCAGTCAGCGGTCCCGGCGCCTCCCGCCGGCGCCGCCTATCGTGAACGAGGTGAAGGACGATGGACAAGAAATTGCTGGATATGCTGGTGTGCCCGGTCAGCAAGGCCCCGCTGATTTACGACAAGGCGCGGCAGGAGCTGATTTGCCAGGAAAGCCGGCTGGCTTATCCGATCCGCGACGGCATTCCGGTGATGCTGGAAGCCGAAGCGCGCCGGTTGAGCGATGACGAGGTCGGTTCGAGTGCGTGAGGCCGAACTGCAATTTCGGGTGGCGATTCCGGCCCGCTACGCCTCGACCCGGTTGCCGGGCAAGCCGTTGCGGCTGTTGGCCGGTCGGCCGCTGATCGAACACGTTTACCGGCGGGCGCTGGCCAGCGGCGCGCTGGAGGTGGTGATCGCCACCGACGACGCGCGCATTTGTGAGGTCGCTGAGCGCTTTGGCGCGACGGTGTGCATGACTTCGTCCGCGCATCCCACCGGCACTGACCGGCTGGCCGAGGTGGCGACCCGGCTCGGTTGGCCGGATGACGCCATTGTGGTCAACGTGCAGGGCGATGAGCCGGGGATGCCGCCGGCGCTGGTGCGGCAAGTGGCGTTGAGTCTGGCGACGCATCCCGACGCCGGCATCGCTACTGCCTGCACCCGCATCCACGACCCGGCGGAGCTTTTCGATCCGAACGCCGTCAAGGTGGTGCGCGACGCCCAGGGCTATGCGCTGTATTTCAGCCGTGCGCCGATTCCCTGGCATCGGGAAGCGTTCCGGGAGAGTGGGGCGGCGCTGGCCGAACTGCCGACCGAGATCGCCTGGTTCCGTCATATCGGCCTGTACGCCTATCGGGCGGCGGTGTTGCGCCGCTATCCGCATTTGACGCCCGCGCCCGCCGAGCAGGCCGAGTCGCTGGAACAGTTGCGCGCGCTCTGGCACGGCATCCGCATTCATGTCGCCAAAGCGGATGAAATACCGCCGCCCGGCGTGGATACCGAAGCCGATCTGGCGCGCGCCGAGGCGGCATGGGACCGCTCAGGCCAATAGATCGAACCCGGCCAGTTCCGGCAGGTCGGGATTAAGACGGTCGCGGCGGACGTTGAGCACGGCGACCGTAAAAGTTTGCGGCGCCCAGCCAACGGCGTCGCCGTACTGATTGGGCTGAATGACCTTGCTGGAGTCGCTGGCGCGCAGCACCAGGGCGGGCGGTTCCTCCTCGATCAGGATTTCAATGACCTGACAGGGCAGGCCCTGATAGTTCAGGGAACGGCCCAGCAGGGTTTTCAGCTTGGCGGGATCCAGTGGCAACATGAGCGGTCGTCCGGGGTGATGGATGGGTTCCAAGATTCTACAAGCGATGCGCGCGGTTTTCGCAACCGCGCGTTGTCAGGATGAAGCAAAGGCGAAGGCGATGGTCAAGGTTCTGTTTGTCTGCATGGGCAATATCTGCCGTTCCCCCATGGCCGAAGGCGTATTCCGGCGAATGCTGGAGGACGTCGGTCTGGCTGAACGGGTCTACGTGGATTCGGCGGGCACCCATTCCTACCACATCGGTGCGCCGCCCGATACGCGCAGCCAGGCGACGGCCCAGCGCCGGGGGGTGGATTTGGGCCGCTTGCGTGCCCGCCAGGTTACAAAAACGGATTTGCTCGAGTTCGATTACGTGCTGGCTATGGACCGGGACAATTTCGAGCATCTGCGGGTTTTGTGCCCGGACCCGGAACTGCAACGCCGCGTGCACCTGTTCCTCGATTTCGCCCCGGATTTACCCGAACGGGAAGTGCCCGATCCTTATTACGGCGGGTCGGGCGGCTTCGAGCGGGTGATGGATCTGGTTGAAGAAGCGGCGCAGGGTTTGCTGATTCAGATTCGGGAGCGTTACCGGATTTGAAGGTGGCCGCGGAAAGCAAAGGGGCTGGAATTCCAGCCCCTTGGTTTTTGCGGACCCTCAAACCGCCGGTTTATCCTCAGCGGCAGGTTCCGGCGCTGGCGTCGGCGTTGGCGCGGCTGGCTCGATGGCTTCGGCCACCGGCTCGGTGGATTCCGCCAAGGGCGGAGCATCGGTAACTGCTTCAGCGGGAACCGCCGGAGGGGTTACCGCTTCAACCTCGGTGGTTGCCACCTCAATCTCAGGCGTAACCGGAACCTCAACGGGCTCCTCTGCTGCCGGCGCATCAGCAGTCGCGCTTTCTGGCGCCGCGAGGACGGGTATTTCAGCCGGAGCCGTTTCGGCCTGGAGCGGCGCAGCGGGTATTTCCGCAGGCGCTGGTTCTTCAACCGGTGTGCTGGCTTCAGAAGATGGCGGTTCGCAGACCGATGTTTCAGCTTCCGGGAAGATCGGTTCCACGGTGGCGGGTTCGCCGGGTTCAGCGACCGTCACTGATGCCACAACGGATTCGCGGGTCTCAGTCGCTGGCGCTTCGCTTATCGGTTCGGAAGCCAGATCGGGCGTCGTAGCCGTGGGGCGAGCCGCCAGTGCGGCGTCTTCCTCGGCGACCGGATATTCCAGCGACGGCGGCGGCGGCGGAAGGGGCGACTCTTCCTCCAGCGGCAACGCCGCGACGGCGGCAGCAACCTTGGCGGCGGCGATTACTTCGCGGGGCAAGCGTGGACGCCCACTGCGAATCCGCCGCTGCGGCATGGCCGGCGCTGTGACGGATGACCCTGTGGCAGGGGTCGGCGGTGTTGCCGTAACCAGATCTCCAGCTTCCGTGGATTCCCGACCCTGCTCACCGGAGTCAGCGCCTTCCTCGCTCTCCTCGCCGGACTCCCCACTGACCGGGCTGGCCTCGGGTGAAACCGGCGCTTCGCCGCGCCGCCGCCGCCGACCGCCCCGCCGGCCGCGCCGCCCACGCGATCCACTGCCCTCCTCCTCGGCTTCCGCCGCAGCGACCGATTCCTCGGTATCCTCCGTTGGAACCACCACCGGTTTGGGCGCGGGCACCGGGTCAGAAGGCAACGCTTCGACTGGCGGCGCGACAATGGCGACTGATTCGGGAGCGGCTGGCGTAATTACAGGCTTGGCGACTGGCGCTTCCACCACGGATTCGGCTTCAGGCCGCCGGCCAGTCCGGTCGCGGCGGTGCCGATCCGGTTTGGCTAGGCGTGGCCCAGTTCGTGCGGCCCGCTCATCGCGGGGTTGCTGCGGGGCCTGGCCAAACAGACTGCTCCACAACCAGCCGAAAAAGCCGGGATTGGCTTCAGGTTTGAGCGGCGGCGTGGGCGGGGTCGGGGCTGGTGTGGCTGGCGCGACGCCTTTGACCATCGGCTCCTCGTCGGTACCGCGCACCGCCGGGCTGGCTTTGGCCTCAATCGGTTCTTCGTAGTCTTCGGCCAAGGCGTAGGACCGAAGTTGGTCCTCCGACAGTTCATCCATCCGCAAGCGGTTCAGCTTGAAGTGCGGCGTTTCCAGCGATTCATTCGGAATCAGCATGACCCCGACGCGATGGCGCTGCTCGATGGCGCGGATCGCCTCGCGTTTCTCGTTGAGCAGGAACGTGGCGACCTTGACCGGCAACTGGACCACGACCCGCCCGGTCCGATCCTTCATCGCCTCTTCCTGGATCAGCCGCAGCACGCTCAGCGCCAGAGAATCAATATTGCGGATGGTGCCCTGCCCGTTGCAGCGCGGGCAGATCATGTGGCTGGCTTCGTCCAGCGACGGACTCAGCCGCTGCCGCGACATTTCCAGCAGACCAAAGCGGGAGATGCGCCCGACCTGCACCCGGGCGCGATCCATCTTCAGTGCCTCGCGCAACCGGGTTTCCACCTCACGCTGGTTGCGGGCCAGATTCATATCAATGAAGTCAATGACGATTAGCCCGCCCAGGTCGCGCAACCGCATTTGCCGGGCAATTTCATCAGCGGCTTCCAGATTGGTGGTGAGGGCGGTTTCCTCGATGTCGCTGCCCCGGGTGGCGCGGGCCGAGTTGATGTCAATGGAGACCAGCGCCTCGGTGTAGTCAATCACAATGCCGCCGCCAGAGGGCAGGCTGACTTCGCGTTGATAAGCGGTCTCGATCTGGGATTCGATCTGGAAGCGGGTGAACAGCGGGATACTGTCCTGATACAGCTTGAGCTTGTTCAGGTTCTGCGGCATCACCTGCTGCATGAAATCCTGCGCCTGGCGATGGACGGCGGGATGGTCCACCAGAATCTCGCCGATGTCGGCGCGCAAATAGTCGCGCAGGGCGCGGATGATGATGTTGCTTTCCTGATAGATCAGGAACGGCGCTTTCTTTTGGGGCAGAGCGGTTTCGATGGCCTTCCACAGGTGCAGCAGATAATCCATGTCCCACTGCAATTCCTCCTGCGAGCGGCCGACCCCGGCGGTGCGCACGATCAGGCCCATGCCGTCGGGGATGTCGAGGCTGCTCATCACCTCGCGGATTTCCTGCCGGTCCTCGCCCTCGATCCGTCGCGACACGCCGCCGGCGCGCGGGTTGTTGGGCATCAGCACCAGATAGCGCCCAGCCAGGCTGATGAAGGTGGTCAGCGCCGCGCCCTTGTTGCCGCGCTCTTCCTTTTCCACCTGCACCATGATTTCCTGGCCTTCGCGGATCGCCTCGCGGATGC